>CAYLNH010000002.1:78597-108049 GCA_964384625.1 uncultured Lentisphaerales bacterium | reverse complement strand
GCGACTCTTGAAAGTCTCTCAAAATGTGAAGTTATTTCCGCGCGGACCCTTAGCATCAACGGCCGCGGTTTTCAACGTCCCCATGTTTCGGTGGAAGGTAATGCGTTCGTGACCGGGTTTCTGGTGTGCCGGTTGAACTGAAGGGGGTATAGATACTCCCCAAGCTGAGCTTGCGGTCACTTCTCGGAAAGCAGGAAGGAGAAGTCCGGGACAAATGGGCGCGGTCCGGCGTTCGCGTTCTTGTTTCCCGGGGAGTGCCACTTATATTCGAGGGCATCTGCAAGAACCAAACCTGTATGAAAGGACAGTCGAGATGTATGTAGGACGTATCGTCGCCGTCGCCAGGAACGAGGCCGGGGAGTTGGGCGCGCTCTATCGCGTGTCGAGTCGCTCCTTCCCCAACCGTGAAGCGAAGATCCTTGACGACAAGGTCTCGATTCTGCCGAAGGCCGGCCACGAGAACGATATCTTCAAGAACCCCTATATCGCCTACAACTGCCTGCGCCTGTGCGGCGACCGCGCGGTCGTCACCAACGGCACGCAGACCGATCACGTCGCCAACAAGTTGAATGACGGCATGGGCATGCGGGACGCGCTGGTCAGTGTCATGCACGCCATGGACTACGAACGGGATTCGCTGGACACCCCGCGGATCGCGGCGATTGTCGATCGCACTACCGGCAGCGGCTATCTGGCGATTGTCCGGAAGAACGCCCTGCACGTCTGTGAATTTGACCTGCAGCCGGGCGAGGCGTTCTACGTCGCAACCTATGAGCACAACGTCCCGTGTGCTCACTACAAGGATACCGCTTACAACGCTGCGACTGCCGACGAGGCCTGCCGATACATTCTGGGGCAAGGGGTCTTTGCCGAACTCGAACGCCCGATTACCGCGGCCTGCGTTGTCGACCGCGACGGCGACTGGCAGGTCGCTGTGGCCGACGCCCCGGTACAGGAATAACCGACGTCGTCGTCCGCTAATGACGACGGACATGGAATTACGATGAGAACCATTGATTTGCGCGCGCCCGGCGCGGACGCGGCGTTAACTGAAATTACGGAACGCACGGCATTCCCGGCAGAGATCGAACGCGGTGTCGCCGAGATCCTGACCGCCATTCGGCAGGAGGGTGACCCGGCAGTCTGTCGCTACGCCGCCAAGTTCGATGGCGTGGCATTGACGCCGGCCGATTTCCGGGTGAGCCAGGAGGACCTGGACGCTGCTGCTGCCACGGTGGATGAATCGACCAAGGCAGCGGTCCGGCTGGCGTTTGAGAACGTCACGGCTTTCGCCGAACAGCGTCTGCCGCAGAACTGGTCCTTCCAGCCGCGGGACGGCGTTGAACTCGGCGAGAACTTCGTGCCGCTCAACCGCGTGGCGGCCTACATCCCCGGCGGCACGGCGCCGCTGGTGTCGACCACGCTGCATACCATTACCATGGCCAGGGCTGCCGGTGTGCCGGACATCGTCGTGGTCAGTCCGCCGGTCTTCGACGGCGAGATCCACCCCGCAATCCTCTACGCCGCCCAGGCTGCGGGTGCGACGGAGGTCTATCGGCTCGGCGGCGTCTATGCCATCGGCGCCCTGGCGTACGGGACGGCGACTGTCCCGAAGGTCGAAAAGATAGTCGGCCCGGGCAACGCCTATGTGACTGCGGCCAAACGTCAGGTCTACGGCTATGTCTCCCTTGATCTGGTCGCCGGTCCCAGTGAGATCCTGATCATCGCCGACGACTCGACGCGCGCCGACTTCATTGCCGCGGACATGTTGTCACAGGCGGAACACGGGTCGGGCTTCGAACAGGCCGTGCTGGTGACGACGTCCGACCGCCTGATCCAGGAGGTGCCCGACGAGCTGCTGCGCCAGGCCGACCAACGTCTGCGGCGCGAGACGATCTTCGAGGTGCTGGAGAAGGGCGTCTTTCTGATCCGTGCAGCGGACTTGACGCAAGCCGCGGCAGTGGCCAGCCGGTATGCTCCGGAGCACTTGGAGATCATCACGGCGGATCCGGATGCCGTGGCCGATCAGATCACCTGTGCCGGGGCCATGTTTCTCGGACTATGGACGCCGGAGCCGGTCGGCGATTTTACTGCCGGTCCCAGCCACGTGCTGCCTACCGGCGGTGCGGCCCGCTACTTCAGCGGGCTGACCGTCGAACAGTTCTGCCGGCGCATCAGCCGCGTCAAGTATACGCAGGCCGCGTTGGAACGTGAGGCCGACGCCCTGGCCGAGTTCGGCCGCATCGAACAGTTGGACGCCCACGCCCGCTCCGTCTCCATCCGGCTCGAGAATTGAGGGGGTTCGGCGCCGGCCCTTACGCCGGCGGCTCCTGCCGGTCGGCCGCTGTCCGGGCGTCGGACGGCGCCTGCTCCGCGTCAAGGAAGTTCCGGGCTTCCGTGACGTCGCGGAACACCTCGATCCTCGCGGCCTGCGGCGCCATCGACTGCATCATCCGGACCATGCCGTAGACCAGCGGGGTGGTGGCGACGAGGGCACACTTCCCGCTGCAGGCGCGCCCGATGAAATCCCCGTGTTCGGCGAGCAGCAGGGATACCTGGCGGTACCCCACGTTGATGTCGGTGACATTGGACAGATCAATCAGGCGGTCGAAGCGGTGATCAAACTCCGGATGCGCAGTACAATCGCGCAGGAAGCCGACAACATCGTCCAACTCCAGGACACCACTGCCGAACGCGTAGATAGTTCGATCAGGTTCACAGACATCAAAGTCAATAGGCATCACAACTTCTTTCTTAAGGCTGATAATAATATAATGATCCCGGGCCGGCTGTCAAAGGAATGTTGCCCCGGCGTGTAAGCCCTCGTCTGCTGCCCCCTGCATTCTGCGTCGAAATCCCGCACCTTGCAATAACCATTCGACATTCTGTGCCGCAACTGTCTCCATTGCGCCGGAGCCAACGGCGGGATTCTGGTGTGCCCGTTGAACTGAAGGGAGTGTAGATACTCCCAAGCTCAGCTTGGAGCTTCTTCGCGGAAAGCAGAAACCTGATCCCGCACCCTTTTCGCGGCAGGTGCAGCTACGCCGGAAGTACGGGACAATCCCGTCCCGGAAACCGTGACTTGAATGTCCCGATCAATCTTGCCTGACATTTTCGCGGGCTTCTGAAAGCGCGGCCATAATTAATCGTTAACGTTTGGTAATCAATGGCTTGTGAATGTTTCCGGCGGCTTTTATCGTTCGTTTTGGCAAGGTTGGCATCGGCGGTGCTCAATACCAACCATGCAACACAGGAAAGCAAACGGACTGACAGGAGCTACACCAATGAAAACCTTCTTCGCCATCGCCGTCATCACCATCGCCACCGCCGCCGCCGTACAGGCCGGCAACACCGAAAGCCGCCTGTTTGTCAGCGCCAAAGCCAAGGTCAAACAGCTCAATGTAACCCTCGATAAATATGAAGCCTTCGACAAGAGCTACCGGACCGCCGGCACGCAGGAGACGAAGATCGGTCGCGCCGAGATGCTGCAGAAAGTCGCCCGGCGGCTGCGCACGCAGGCCCAGGAGTTGGTTCGGAAAGCCGACCAGATGGAAATGTACCTGAAGCTCGAAGCCGCTCTCGAGACCGACGGCCCGGAGATTAAGCGCACCAAAGAGAATATCCGCACGTTGAAGAACGAGATCGAACTGCTCAAGCGCAAACTCGAGCAAAAGAAGACCAAAGAGACCAGCGGGATCAACGTCGCATCCCGTTAAGCATCCCAAGTCCCTCCGCCGACCTGTTGCAAGCTGTGCCGCCAGTACTTAGCTGGCGGCACATGCTTTTTAAACACGTGGCCCCGGCACAGCCAGGGGCATCTTGTCGCGGCAGGAGAACGGAGGGGAACCAGGCGTTTGTTGCGGGTGACCGATCCTGAAACTCCGCAATGTAAAGGTGCGGGATCTCGACGTCGAATGCAGAGGGCAGCAAACGAGGTAAGTGCTCGACAAACCGCGTTCTGAGACGTTCCCGGCTCCACGGGGCTTGCCCCCGTGGTCCGAAGATTCGTCCGGCATGGGAGCAACCGTTTCCCCTGCTTCCGCGGACCTGGCGTTGCCAAAACGCCAGGTCCGCGGAAGGTAGTGATGTCCGTATCACCGTCGGCAGAAATAATCTTGGCCCCACGGGGACAAGCCCCGTGTAGGCCGGAAACAGGAGATGAACGCCGACGGGGCTGGTCGAGTACTTACCAAACGAGGGCGTACGCATGTGTCGGTTAGTTGTTTTCGAGGCAGGCGACGGTATAGTATGATAAAGCTTTTCGTATGTGTGAACGCAGGGTTGTCCAAGGGGGCAATGATGCCGCAGCCGCATGAGAGCCGAGAACCGGCAGGCACCCCGTTTGCGACAGTCAGATTGTCGCATCGGGTGATCTTCTGCATCGTCGTGCTGGTCGGGCTTTATCTCTTCTCGCTCTACAATTTTCTTCTGTTCCACACGATTGCCGGCGCCTTCAGCGTGATCGTCGCGACGGCGGTCTTCATCCTCGCCTGGAACACGCGTTCGGTGGTCAACAACCACTATCTCCTGTTCATTGGTTTTGCCCATCTGTTCGTTGCGATCCTCGAGGGTCTGTATGTGCTGGCGAAACCGGGCATGGGCATCTTCCCGGGGTTCGGCGTCGATCTGGCGGCCCAACTCTGGTTGGCGGCGCGGGGGTTGCAGGCCGCGTCGTTGCTGGTCGCACCGGTATTTCTCTACCGCCGATTGCGTTCATGGCTGGTGGTGATCGCGTTCTCGTTGATCGTGTTCGCCGTGTTCTCACTGGCTTTCGGCGAACAGTTGCCCCCCTGTTTCAATGCGGATATGACGATCACGCCCTTCCGGCGCTACGCTGAATACACGATCTCGCTGCTGCTTGCAGGCGCGATTGCGGCGCTCTATGCCGCGCGCCGGCGACTGCCCAGGGACCTCCTGGTGCCGATGATGGCGTCGATGGCGGTTACGGCGGTCTCCGAGCTGATGTTCACCTTGACGCAACAACCGCACGATGTGTTCAACCTGTTGGCCCATTACCTGCAGATCATCGCCTTCTACCTGATCTACCGTGCCCTGATCCAAGTCGGTCTGGCGCGGCCTTACGAGGTGCTTTTTCACGGGGAAAAGGAGAGTGCGGAGATGCTGCGGCGCGCCCGTGACCGGCTGGAGCAGCAGGTCCACCATGTCGGTCGGCGTTTGCAGGTTGCTGAGGAGGAACTGGGAGTTGAACGGGCCGGCCGGGAACAGGCCGAAGAGCTTTCGCAACACAGCCAGAACATGCTGTCCGACGCCCTCGAAGAGCTGGAAGACGCCCAGCAGCAGTTGCTGCAGCAGGAGCGTCTGCGCGCTTTGGGACAGATGGCCAGCGGCATCGCCCACGACTTCAACAACTCGCTGACGCCCGTCCTGGGGCTGACCGAACTGCTGGTGACCACCCCCGGACTGCTCGATAACCGCGAGAAACTGACGCACTACCTGAACATGATCCGGACTGCCGGCGAGGACGCCGCGCAGACCGTGGCACACCTGCGGGAATTCTACCGGCAGCGCGACGAGGCCGATGACTTCCAGCGGGTTGAACTCAATCCGCTGATTAAAGAGTGCATCCAGTTGACCATGCCGAAGTGGAAAGACCAGGCCCAGTCCACCGGCGCCACGATCTGCGTGCAGCCGGATCTCGGGACCGTGCCGGACGTCTGGGGCAGCCCCTCCCAGCTGCGGGAGGCCGTCACCAACCTCATCATCAACGCCGTTGACGCCCTGCCGCACGGCGGCATGGTCTGCGTGACGACCCGGCCGGCCGGGGACGGCGCCGAGATCGAAGTCGCCGATACCGGCGAAGGCATGGATGAGGAGACCCGGAACCGCTGCATGGAACCATTCTTTACGACCAAGGGCAAGCGGGGAACCGGCCTGGGACTGGCGATGGTCCACGGCATCATCCGGCGCCACAACGGCAGCATCGACATCGAATCCTCCCCCAACGAAGGCACCCGCATCACCGTTTCCCTGCCGCCGCCGTCCGGCGACTCGCAGGAAATCCGCCGGCAGGAGGAAGCCCGCTGTCGGCCGCTGCAAATCCTCCTGGTCGACGACGAGCAGCCCGTCCGCCGCGTCATCAGCGAACTGCTCACGGCCGACGGCCACAGCATCATGTCGACGGCCGAGCCGACGGAAGCGCTGGCCCTGCTGACGGTCGAGGACTTCGACGTGTTGATCACGGACAACGCCATGCCGGACATGAACGGGATCCAACTGGCGGCGCAGGTCAAGGAACTGAAGCCGGGGGTGCCGGTGATCATGCTGACCGGGTTTGCCGGACTGATGGACGAGGATGCCGATCGACCGCCGCATGTCGATGTGGTGGCGAACAAACCGCCGAACCTCCAGCGCTTGCGGGCCGCGTTGAACCAGGTTGTTGATCAGGGGGGTGAGTAATTCTGCGGGCAGGATTCTTTCCGCTGCGGCGGAGTATCGCCGCAGCGGCAGTCCGGACCGGGGACGATCGTTATCTCAGTTTCGCGAGAAGAGCCGGCGGAACCAGCTCTGCTTGTATTTCTCGGCGGCTTCGCGCAGGCGCATGACGTGTTCGCGCGTGTGCCGCTGCACCGCGTTCAGTACGCTCACCGCGAAGCAGGAATCGCCGTCGACCGGCATCAATACCTGGTGTTCGAGGACCGAGCCTTCGAGATACAGCGCCACGTCGAAGGCGCGTTCGGCCGTGACGCCCCAGTTGGCCCAGCTCCGGGTCTTGGGTTCGATGAAGTCGAGCGAGGTCTTGACCGCGCCGCAGCCGAGGCGCCCCGGCGCCAGCGCCGAGAGCCCGAGTTTGACTTCCTCGGCGAGGTTCTGCAGCAGTTCCGCGTGGCGGATTTCCTCGGCGGCGATGTGCTGCCAGAAGGTTTTTGTCTTCGGCAGTTTCTCCGCCATGACCTGGTACAAATCGGCCAGGGCGTGTTCATGGCGGATCATCATGGTCAGGAACAATGCGTCTCCCAGTTCAGAAGCCATTTTCCATCTCCCAGTTAGAATAGTTGCAGGGCGGCGATGCGAGCGACTCGGTTCAGAATGCGATGCCACCAGCCGGCATGCTTCTCGCGGGCGATTTCGCGCAATTGGTGATCGTCTTCTTCCGTGTCGAACCAGAACGAACTTAAGGTCTTGGCGAGCTCTTTGGAGTCACCGTAATACGGCAGGTAGAAGTCACTGCGCAGCAGGTGCTCCTGCAGCATCCCGGCGTATTCCAGGGCTTCCCGGCGGGGAACGCCCCAGTGTTTCCAGGACTGGATGCGGGCTTCCAGCGCAGCGAGCGACACGTTGAGTTCGCGAATCGGGAAGCGTTTGCCGGCCAGCGTCGCTTTGCCGGAACGTACCGCCTGAGCCAGTTCCCCCAGTCTGGCGGCGTGCTCGGCGCGGGCCGCACACAACTGCCGCCACAACGCGGCCCCCTCGGTTTGCGTCTCTGCCACCATGCGATACAACCGGGCCAGGGCCCGTTCATGCCGCTGCAGCAGCGTCAGAAAGCTGATGTCTCTTACTTGCCGTTTCATTTCTACCTCCCAGGGCCGGTTGCAGGCCGGGCTCAGCCGGCAATGCGCGCCATGATCTCGCGCAGCCAACCGTGCGCGGCGCGGTCGGCGGCATGTGCCAACCGGGCCATGTGGTTGCGGGTGTTCTGTTGCAGTGAGTCCAACAACTGCCGGACCAGGACGGAGTCTCCGTCCCGGGTCGCGAACAGTCGTTGCTCGAGAAAAGAGTTCTCCATGCCCCAGGCATACTGCAGAGCTGCGCGCGGCGTCACTCCGGTGATAAACCAGAGCTTGGTCTGGGCCTCGATGGAGGCTGTCGATTTCTGCAGTGCGGCACCAACGTGGCCGGCGTCAAGCTCTTCCCGACCCGCCTCGATGTCGTTGGCGAGCGCGTTCAGGCGCGACGCCTGGCACAGGCTTTCGGCCTGCAGGCGCCGCCAGATATCGGCGGTTCGCGGGAGCTGGTCGGTAAGCACGCCGTAGAGCCGGGCAACTGCCTGTTGGTGGCGGACCAGAAGCAGTGTTTGTGGTTGGCTGGGCATGATTCCTTCTCCTCGGTTGCGTGATAATCAAGGAGCAGAGGCAGTGCCAAACGCAATTCTGACCTCAGAAGCCGGAATGCTTCCCGGCGATCGGGACAAGCTTGTCCCGTTCTTGCGACATTGAGGAGTCACGGTTGGATAAGAGCCCGTGAGACTGCCGAGCTCTGAGAGGAGCTGCACGGGCTGCAAAAAGGGTGTGGGATCGGGTTCCTGCTCTCCGAGAAGAAGCCCCAAGCTCAGCCTGGGGAGTAGCTGCACCCGCCGTGAAACGGGTGCAGGATCGTGTTTCTGCTTTCCGAGAAGAAGCCCCAAGCTCAGCTTGGGGAGTGGCTGCACCCCCTTCAGTTCAGCCGGCACACCAGAACCCCCGCCCTTTGCTCCGGAATTGGCAAAATGTTTGCCAATTCCGGAGCAAAGGGCGGGGGAGTCGTGGCGAAAGCAAAACTGAAGGGAGGCTGACACTCCCCGGCACAGCCGGGGGGATCGTTTCGCGCGGGGTGTAGCTTGAGTAGTTCAGAGGCCTTCTGCTGTGGACTGTCATTGCAGGCAATCTCAAGCCGTCCAGCCAACGCCGCTCTTGAAACATATCCAGACGCCGGCAACCGGCGAACAACTCCAAGCACTTGATCTCGTCGTCACGTGGAGCAGCGTAGCCCCGCGTTGCGGCGACGCCGCTCATCGCGGAACTCACGCGGCGCTTACTGACGGCTCCGCCGCAACGGGGGACAGGCGGTCACGCAGTTTGTGAATCAATCGGGCCGGGAGGTCCTGTCCGGAGGACTCCTTCCAGGTAGACCTGCGTGACGAAGTCAAGGTCTTCGGCCAACGCCTCCTCCGGCCGCATGAACCCGGCCCAGACCACTTCGCGGTTGTCGATCGCCACCGGCGGCGCCACCCCGAGAACCACCTCGAACATCTCGGCCGTACCGTAGCCGTTGGACCGTCGCTTCGGCGCCTCGCCGAGCGGCTTCAATTGCCCGGCCTCGACGGCAATGCCGGTTTCCTCAGCCAGTTCCCGGACGGCCGCCCGCAACGGCTCCTCGCCCCGACGTACCATGCCGCCGGGAGCAACCAGGCCGCGCCGATAGGAATTCCGGGTCAAAAGCGCCCGGCCGTTGCACCAGACAAAGACATACGTCCCCCGAACATCCGGCCGCAACCAGAACCAGTACAGCCGCGCCAACGGATAGACGAAGCGCAGGCCGAGCCGCCAGCAGAAGTCAAGCAGGGGTTTCATGGCAACTGACTATACGCGGCCCGTCGGGAAAGGGAAGGCGCGTTACAGGTGACCGCCCTGATAGAGGACGAGCAGGCTCGATACCAGACCGGAATACGCCACCATCCCCGCAAACACATACCCCACCTGGAAATCAAGGGAGACCTTCGCCCGCCGAAATGCCGCCATCACCCAGCGCATCTTGAACAGCAAATACACGTTGTAGGCCGCCCACGACAGGAAGATGACGAGCAGACGATAGTCCGGATAGACCGCCTTGGTGACGAAATAGGTGATCAGCAGAATCACCGGAAACGCCTCGAACAGCCGGAACCGATGCAAAATCGCAAGCACCTTGGCCCGCCCTTCCGGCGCCAGCTTCCGCATCGTACGCACGTACATGGTCTTGCTGACGATGAGGGCGCCGCCCAACGTTCCGGCCCCAATTGCCAGTGTGGTGAACAACCCGCGGCATCCTTTCGCTGTTATAAAGTTACTATAGCCATTCGGTCCGGGTTTTTCAAGGGGGGAGGTCCACATCGGGCGCATATCAGTCCCATTGATCATTCTCCCGCACCGCGGCAGGGATCGCACAATAGCGTGATATGCGTTGCCGGTCCAGCCATCGGTCGGCTTGTCGGCGCATGTTGTTCTGATGCCACTCACCAATGCCGAGAATGCGCGGTCGAGACGACCGCGGCCACGAACAGAACGCTCGACGGCAGTGCGCGGTCGAGACGATCCGCGGCCACGAACAGAACGCTCGACGGCAGTACGCGGTCGAGACGATCCGCGGCCACGAACGGAACGCTCGACGGCAGTGCGCGGTCGAGACGATCCGCGGCCACGCTCGGAAGCAGACTGTCCGAGACGGTCCGCAGGGCTTTTGTCGGCGGCATGCTGTTTTCGATTCTCAAGACCACGGGTCGCTTGCCGGCCCGGTGAATGAGTTCATCAGGGAAGGGGAAGGCTGTCCCATGACTGAGCTTCTTGACCAGGCGGATAAACCACCTGGGGCGGCGGGTCGAACCGATTGCCGACAGCAAATGCCGACAGAACTGACATGCGCCCGGTCCGCATCAACCTTGGTCCCCGAAAGCGATGGGTGAATGGGTTTACCAGGGTATGCTTCGGTGCCTCTGGAAATGCCTCCGGCCGGTTTATGCGGCAACTCCAACATGGATGCTCATTCTGTAAGCAGAATGGGGCACATCGAGGCGAACCAAGTGAGACGCAGGCGATCCTGAGGCGAACGTTTCGATGGAGGCTTCTCACGGGAAGTGGAGCTACTTCGCCAGACCCGTTGCCCGTCGCAGTCGTTGCAGCTCCTCGGCCGTCAGTTCCCGGCAGAGCTCAGGTTTGTACTCTCCGAGTTCGAGGGGCCCCAGGCGCGTGCGCCGGAGGACCTTGACGAAATGGCCGATACGGCGACACAAACGGCGGATCTCGTGTTTCTTTCCTTCTGCCACAACGATTTCCAGGCGCGCGCGGCGCCCATCCCAACGCAGCAGCCGAGCCGATTTCGCGATCAACAGATCGCCGTCGTCCTGAATGCCCCGGCACATCTGTTGGAGGTCCTCAGGGGTCGGCTTGCCCCTCACGTCAACGACGTACGTTTTGTCGATCTCGTACCGCGGATGGGTCAGCCGGTGGGCGAGATCGCCGTCGTTGGTGAAGAGCAGGAGTCCCTCGCTGTCCCGATCGAGCCGACCGACGCTGAACAAGTGTTCATCGGGCCGAACGGGCACCAGTTCGATGGCGAGTTTGTCGGCGTGTTCATCGTCGTTCGAGCAGGTGTATCCCCTGGGTTTGTGCAGCAGGTAGTAGCGGTGCGGCGCGAACTTCAGGTCGCGGCCGTGGTGGCGGATGCGGTCGACGTCCGGCCGGACCCGGGTGGCCAGATCGGTGGTGACGACGCCGTTGACTTCGACTTCGCCGGCGGCAATGAGCTTTTCGCTGGCGCGGCGGGAGGCAACGCCGGCTTTGGCGAGGAATTTGGCCAGCGGCATAGGTTGGTTCTGGTCGGTCATTCGTTCTTCCGGAACCGGTCCAGGCCGGCTTGTGCGTGCTTCCGGCGTTCGTCCAGCGCTTCCTGTTGTTCCCGCAGAAGCTTGAGTGTTTTCATTGCTTTGCGCCGTTCAACGGCGAGGTCCTCCAACTCCCGCCGCCATTGGGGCAGGACCTTCTGGGCCACCTCGATGATCTGCGCATAGATGACATTCGGCTGCTGCGGCAGTTCGATGCCGGTCATGCCGTTGGAACCGGGCCGCACCTGGATTTCCGGGATGTAGACGTAGGACTTCCTGGTGTTACTGCGGTAGCGCAGGTCCTTCAGCAACGGCGGATAGAGTTTGAGTTGCTCGGCGATGACCTTGACTCGGCGCTCGAGTCGGCGGGCTTTGTCCTCCAGCTCCACGGTCTCTTTCAGAAACCCGGCTTCGACCTCAGTCCACGCCGTGAAGTTTTCGCGGGCGGCCAGATACGCCTTCTGCCGGTAGCGGATCAACAGCGTCGCGGCGTTGCCGGGGTGCAGCTGGGCCCACACCCAATCGCCTTCTTCCAGTGCTTCCGGCGCGACGCCCTTGCGGGTCATCTGGGTCTTGCGGTCGGCCCGATACGGTTCCAGCAGATAGGTGCGGGGGTTCTCGGCATAGCGGGCAAAGCGGGCGGCGGTCTCAAGGCGCTCCCGGTGCGCCTGATGGACGCGGGTTACCGCCGCCAGACGCTCCGCCTCCAGGCCGGCGACCTTCGCGTCGATCTCCTCGATTTCCCGGTGCCAGCCTTTGACGGATTTCGCTGCTTTCTTCTCGGTGACCACGTAGATCAGTTTGCCCTTGGCCCCGGTGTTCCCCAGACGGACCCCCCGGTTCTTGACCTGGACCCCGCCGGACCTGGCTTTGTAGGCCAGAGCTGTGTTGTGCTCCATGTGCAGAACGGCATCGACGAGTTTGAGCCGCTGCTCCTCGTAGGCTGCCAATTGCTTGTTGATCCCCTTGATGTCGGCCTCGAGTTCGGCTCGTTCGCGGTCGAGGCGGAGCAGCGTTTCCCGGCGGGAACCAAAGCTCTTCCGGGGCGCCAGGAACTCCTTGCCGCGGTACTTCACCCGCAAGGACTCCTTGTTCCAGGCGTGCTCCTCGCCGTTGACGATCTCGCCCTGCCGCAAAAGAACGCGCTGCTTTGTGCCGGCAAAGAGCCCGGCGGTCTCGGCCACCACCATATACGGCTCGCCGCCGCCGACCGCCGCCGCGAGAACGCCCAGCAATGTTGTCAGGAATTGTTTCATCGTCATCTGCCGTCCGACCACAGCATTTGGACGCCGTGCCGGTCCGGGTTATTCGTCGGACCTACGATAGCGTTCTACAACAGAAACTGCAACGGCGCCCCATTCCGTTCAATCCTGTTGATTTCGAGCTCATGTCATCTATGGTGTAACGAGCTGTACGGTGGGGGGGCGAAAGGCTCAATGAATGACGGCTGTTCAGGCTGCAGGCAGGAGCAAGTGATGAAGTACGTACCCATTCTGATCGCCCTGGTTGTTTTTACCGGCGGGTGTGCCACAACCGTGGACCGCGACGAACTGGGGCTCGAGGTAACCCTGGGATCTTACGACCCGACCCCCGGGCAATGGTACTACATGGGCTCGGCGCAGGGCTATCACTACTTCCGTAAAGAGAATTTCGTCAGCGGCGGCAACGGCGTCTACCGGATTCCGGCCGCAGACCTGAAGGTTGATCCGGAAACGGCCTTGACGCGGGACCGCGCCAAGTGGCGGCGGGCCGAGAAAGAACTCGAACCACTGAAGCGGGAACTGGACTCATCCGGCCGGCGTCAGCCCCGGGGGCTCGAACGCGTGGCAGCCGAATCCAGGCCCCGGAAAGACGTACGATGACCCAGATTTATATGTTTCCCGGCCAGGGCTCACAACGCCAGGGCATGGGTGAGGGGCTCTTCCATATGCACCCCGACAAGGTACAGGTCGCCGACGACATCCTCGGCTACTCCATCCGCGAGCTCTGTCTGGAGAACCCGCACGAACGGCTCAGCAAGACCTTCTTCACGCAGCCCGCCTTGTACACGGTCAACGCCTTGACATACTTCACGAAGCTCGACGTCGATCCCCATCCGGATTACGTCGCCGGCCACAGTCTGGGGGAGTACAACGCCCTGCTGGCCGCCGGCGTCTTTGACTTCGCCACCGGCCTGCAACTGGTCCAGAAACGGGCCGAACTGATGAGCCACGCCGCCGAGGAAACCGGCCTGGAAGGCGGCATGGCCGCGGTCCTGGGAATGGTGGTCGACGACATCCAGGAGGTCCTGCAGGCGCAGGCCTTCGATGATATCGACATCGCCAACTACAACTCGCCGACGCAAACCGTGATCTCCGGGCCGCGGGAACGCATCCCGGCAGCCGCCGAAGCCCTGCAGGAAGCCGGCGCCAAACGGGTGGTCGTTCTAAAAGTCAGCGGCGCCTTCCACTCCCGCTATATGCAGTCGGCCGCCGATGAATTCCGCCAGTTCCTCGGCGGGTTCACCTTCAACGAGCCGCGGCTGCCGGTGATCGCCAACTGCACGGCGCAACCGTATACGGCGGCAAATGCCGTCGACCTGCTGGCCCGGCAAATCAGCAATTCCGTGCTCTGGGTCGATACGCTTTACTTCTTCAAGGCCCTGCCGGACCCCGAGTTCTCCGAAGTCGGCCCCGGCAAAGTTCTGAGCAACCTGCTGCGCAGTATTCGCTGACCGCGGGCCGCAACCGGGGAGTTGCCATGATGAACCTCAAGGAGCTCGACGCCGCCCTGCAGGCGACCTTCGACGATCACCGCCTCTCGCGCACCGAGCGTGACGCCCTGAAGCTCGTCCTCGAAGAACTCAACCAGGACGAAGATAAACTGCGCTACGTCCGCAACCGAGCCTTCGATATCGCCCGGGAGATGATCCGGACCAAGGACGGCCGGGACACGCTCGAATGGCTGGAGGGGGTTGTCAAAGTCGTCGACCAGCAGCGGGAACTGGCGCGGCCCGATCGGAACATGGCCTTCTTCAACCCCGGCCAGGAATGCCTCGACTGCGTCACGCAGGCGCTGCGCAACAGCCGCTACCAGATCGACATCTGCGTCTACACGATCACCGATAACCGGATCAAGCGCGAGATTCTCGACGCCTGGGGGCGAAAGCTCAAAATCCGGATCATCACCGACGACGAGAAGATCCACGACCCCGGCAGCGACATCCACGCCCTCAGCGATGCCGGCATCGAAGTCGCCATCGACACCTCCGACGAACGCATGCATCACAAGTTCGCCGTGTTCGATCACCGGCGTCTGGTCAGCGGCAGTTTCAACTGGACGCGCAGCGCCACGCGAGCGAACTACGAGAATCTGATCATCACCGAAGACCCCGCACTGGTGCAGGCGTTCCAGACCGAGTTCGAACGGCTCTGGGACGAACTCCCCCGCTTCTGACGCCCCGCCCCGCCGGACCCCTCTCACGCCCGGCATACCAGCCGCATTCGATGACTGCGTCGCAGCATCGTTGCCGCGCTCCTGCCTTCGCTGCGCCAGCGCGCCACCGACCGGATCGCCGCCGACGGTCCCCTCTTGTTTCCAAGGGCTTTTCAGGTACAGTAAGAAGGAACGCCGGGGGTCAAGAATACCCGGGACGAACAAACCTGATTACGGATGTGCGGATGCGTGTTTTGCAGATAACTGTGCTCTTGCTCGGCGGGCTCCTCGCCGGCAGCCCGACGGCGTTGGCCGAGGACCCCTACGTCAAAGCCGATTTCCAGATCGGCTTCGGCGACGGCGGCAAGATCGTCCCGCACGCCAGCCGCGACCTGGTGCCGGTCGTGGTCGTGCTGGAGAACAAGTTTCAGGGCGTCAGCGGCCGCATCGAGATCCGTCGAACCAACCCGAATACCGGCGGCTCGGAAGCAGTCCAGATACACCCGTTCCATCTGTCCGCACCGTCGACCAAGGTCTTCCGTCTGCTGACCCGCCTGGAGCCGCACCACACGCTGTTCGTCAAGGTCTTCTTCAACCAGCGCGTGCCGCTGGTCCCGAATCGTGACTTCCACAAGGTATCCCCACCGCACCAGGCTCTGGACGTGCCCAAGGTCCTGGTGCTGACGCGGGGACTGCCGTCGCAGTTCTTTGATCCGGACAAGTTTGCCGACGAAGACTTCCGCCTGGACCAGCGCTACGACCTGGACCGGCAAACCACCGCCCGGGAACTGCCGCTCGACCCGCTCGGCTATGACGGCCTGCACGCGCTGATGCTCAGCGGCGTCATGCTGCCCAAACTTACCAAGCCGCAACGCCGGGCACTGCGCGACTGGATCGCCGTGGGCGGCCGGCTGATCATCATCCAGCCGGCAGAAACCATTGAGTTCAGGAAGGCCTTCGAAGCGTTCCGGCAGCCGGGACTCGACCTCGAGAAGACCGGCGTCTACCGCTGCGGCACGGGGCTCATTGCCTGCCAGGTCTTGAAGCAGGTCGACGACAAACCGTTCTGGCTCGAGCCCGAACTCGAACCGCAGGCGCTGTTGCTGTTCCCCGACATGGTCGCCGAACAGAACGGCTGGATTATGCGAAGCAGTGCCGACGCCGAACTCATGGGCAAACTGACGCGGCCGGAAAGCACGTACGGCTTCATGGGGTTCTTCTGGCTCCTGGTGATTATCGGCGGCTATATCCTGGTCATCGGGCCGGTCGACTATTTCATTGTGAAGAAGACGAAGAAGACCTGGCTGACGTGGTGCGTGTTCCTCTCCGCGATCGGGCTGTTCTCGATGATTGCCTACTGGTACAGCGGCTTTGTGCACGCAGCCCGCATGCAGGAGATTTACCTCAACGTCCTGGATCGCGGGCAAGGCGAGGCAATCGCCCGCGGCGACGGCGTGTTCTGGATTTACTCGACCAACAACAACAATTACGAAATCACCACCAAAAAACAAAACGTCCACTTCTCCGTCCGCGAATCCGAGACGCCCAGTTCGGTGGCGTGGGCGGAAGTCGTCAACGGGGACGCAGCGGCAATCACCGCACGGATCCCGGTGTTTTCGGCTAAGACCTTCGACGCCACCTGGCTTGAGAAACCGCTCTGGCGGTTGCATACCGGGCACCGTGACGGCGCCGAAACCTTCACCTTCGAAAACGCCGACGACCTGAATATCCGCGCCGTCTATCTGGCCGATGCCGGCGGCATCCAGGAATTGCTCGGGACGGGCAAGACCTACGTCCCCGCCCGCACCGGCCGACGCAGCTGGAACTCCTTCCTGGAGGCGGCCCGCGCCTTCCACGGCCGCGAAGGCCAACTGCCGGAACGCAAGGACCTGGACGACTATCTGCTCTTCCTCTCCTTCGCCCAGGTCCCCGTGGCCGAGGCCTACGAGGAAATCCGACAGCTGCGGGACGAACGCGGCCCCCGCGAACGCGCGCTCGACATCTCCCACCGCCTGCTCGGCGGCGGCCGCGTCCTGCTGGTCTTCCTCGAAGACGACAGCTCGCTGCTGCCGATCACCGTTAACATGCTGGCGCCGGATTCGGTGCACCTGAATCTGGTCCGCCTCCAGCTGCCGCCGGCAAAACCCACAACCGAGGTCCCGGAGGAATAACTCCATGCGCCACCTGATCGCGGTCCTGTCCATACTTCTGTTGGCCGCCCCGGCCGCGGCCGATCCCAAACCGCCCGAACCGGTCAAGCCGACCGTGATCAAAGTCGTCCGGGAACCCTTCAAAGCGACCGTGTCCCTGAATGGCGTGTTCATGCCGACAGTCTGCCGGGAACAGGTCATCCGGCCGAAGTCCTGGTCGGAGTTCATCGTGGTCAAGGCCGTGCCGCACGGTACCGTCGTGCCCGCCGGCCGCGAGCTGGTCCGCTTTGACCGCGAGAAACTGGATACGCAGTTGGCCGAACTGGCCAACACCGTCAAGCTCGAGGAACTCGACGCGGCGGCGGCGACCGCCGAACTGGAGCATCTCCGAAAATCCACCGCTCTCTCCCTGCAGACTGCGGAACGCGCCTGCAGTATCGTCGCGGAAGACCTTCAACGCTTCAAGAAGATCTTCCGGCCGTCGCACGAGCGCTGGACGAAACGCGCCGTCAAAGATCTCGAGAACTTCCTCGCCTATGAACAGGAGGAGCTCAAGCAGCTCGAGCAGATGTACAAGGAAGACGAGGTCACCGAGGAAACCGAAGAGATCATCCTCCGGCGGCAGCGGGACTGGGTGGCGAAGGTCAAGTTCTTTCTCAGCGAGGCCAAAATCACCAGCGGCGAACGCTTGAGCGTGGAACTCCCGCGCCTGCAGAAAACGCTCGAGCAGGAACTGGCCAAAGCCAGGCTCGATCTCGAGAAGATCAAGATCGATCTGCCCGCCAAGCTGAAAAAGAAGAAGATCGAAGTGCAGAAACAACTCCTGAAACGCAAACAGACAAAGCTCCGCCACGAAAAACTCGAAGCCGACCTGACGCAGATGACAATCACCGCGCCACAGGCCGGTACGGTCTACTACGGCAAATTCCGCGACGGCAAGTGGGATCCGGTCGAAGCCGACCGCGTCCTCAGGCCCGGCGGCCGCGCTCGGCCGCATCAGGTGTTGCTCTCCGTTGTCCACATCCGACCACTGACCGTCGCCGTCATCATCCCGGAAGCCAGCCTGGAGCTGATTGAACCGGGCATGCCGGCCAAGGTCGTGCCCAACCCGGAACCGCAACAGAAACTCAACGCCGTAATCAAAACCGTCAGTACCGTCCCGGTCGCTCCCGGCAACTTCGCCGGCACACTGACCATCGACGTGCCCGACCAACTTAAACGCGTGGTCCCCGGTGTCGGCTGCAAGGCGCAGCTGACAACCTACGTCAATCCCAAAGCCCTGACCCTCGCCAAAAAGAGCGTCTTCACCGATGAACTCGATGATACCCGCCACTACGTCTGGCGGTGGGACGACAAAACCAAACGCGCCAGACGGCACTACATCAGGACCGGGCGGTCCTCCAGCGATAAGATTGAAGTTCTCAGCGGTCTGGAGGCCGGCGATGAAGTGCTCAAGACCAAGCCGAAGGACAACCAATGAGGGCGGCCGCGGCATGCCGGCTGATCCTGCTGCTGAGCTGGGGCGCAGTCCGTGCCGGCGATCCCGCCGCCCTCGCCGCCCGCGCTCCCAAGCTCCCGCAACCGCCGGAAGTGAGCAACGACGACATTGACGCGGCCGTCCGCCGTGGGCGAATGTTCCTGCTGAAGAACCAGAACAAAGACGGCTCCTGGGGAAACGCCCGCAAGACCAAGGGCCTCAATATCTACTCACCCACGCCGGGCGCACACCGGGCGTTCCGCGCCGCGGTGAGCGCCCTGTGCCTGGCCGCTCTGCTCGAAACGGACACGGTCTCGACCAACAAGCCGGAGCTGATCCAGGCGCGCACGTGGCTCCTTAACAACCTGGCCAAGGTGAAGCGCAGTTCGCCCGATACCCTCTATAACATCTGGGCCCACTGCTACGGCCTCCACGTCAGCCTGCGGATGCTTGACCATCAGAAACTCAACTGGGGCGAGAAACGCCGGGTTAAAAAGCTGGCGAACCTGCAGATCGACCGGCTGCAGGACTACGAAACCGTCCATGGCGGCTGGGCCTATTACAACTTCGGCCCGCTCACCCGCAAACCCAGTTCCTACAGCAACAGCTTCGCCAACGCCGCCATCCTCGCGGCCCTGCGCGAGGCCCGCAGCCGGGACTTCGACGTCCCGAAACCCCTCACCCGGCGCGCCGTCAAGGCCCTGCAGCGCCAGCGCAAGCCGGACTGCAGCTACCTGTACTCGGAAGACTTCAAGTACCACACGGGCCTCCCCGTCAACCGCCCGGGCGGCAGTCTCGGACGATCGCAGGCGGCGAACCACGCGCTCACCGTCTGGGGTGACAGGAAGATCACACCGGCCATTCACGAAGCCTGGCTCAACCGCTTCGTCGCCCGCATCGGCTGGCTGGATCAGGCGCGCAAACGACCGCGCCCCCACGAATCCTGGTTTGCCGTCGCCGGCTACTACTTCTACTTCGGCGTCTATTACGCCGGCTGCAACGTCCGGCACCTTCCCGGCAAAAAGCGCCCGGCCTATTACGCCCACCTCGCCAGAATTCTCATCGACCGCCAGGAAAAGGACGGTTCCTGGTGGGACTTCCCGCTCTATAACTACCATAAGTTCTACGGCACGCCCTTCGCCCTGATGACCCTCGAACGCTGCCGCGCCGAACGCTGACGCGACCCGGCGCGCACACAAGCCCTCTCGCCCGGCAACACCCCCTTGTAATCAGCGGCAGGTTTGACTATTTTAGAGTGGAAGTCTGTGAGTTCCGCTCCACTTCCGCGATCACCCATCGGGAGGCTCAACTGGCGAGGGACAAGATGAAAAAGGCGACAATCCGATCGCTCCAGACCGCCGTCGCGCTGCTCGTCGCCATGGCTCTGACCGGCTGTGATGTGCATTGGCACGATGACGATGACGATTACCTGCATACCGTCGTGCAGGCGGAAATGACCGTGCAGGTCCGCGACTATGACTACCCCGATGTGGTCCTCCCGAACGCGACAGTCCGTGTCTACGGCGACCACGGCTGGCACTGGGACCTCGACCTGAACGATACCTACGTCCTCGCCGTCACCGACAGCAACGGCGAAGCAACCGTGGCCGTGCAGGCAGTCCTGTCCCACCCGGATCAGTGTATCGCGCTCTGGGCCGAAGCCGAATTCGACGATGAATTCGGCTATACCGATGTCGTGCGCTACTGGTATCCCGCCGGCGGCAGCTACTCCACCGTCATCTATGTGGACAACACGTATTCAGACGCGCCCCGGGGCGACATCCTCGAAGTCCCGACCAGCGATTACCCGACGATTCAGGATGCCCTTACCGCCGCCCGCAACGGCGACTGGATCTACGTGGATGTCGGGCTGTACGAGGAAAACCTGGACTTCCACGGCAAGGACGTTGCGGTCATCAGCAAGTTCGGTCCGGACTGGACCGTCATCGACGGCGGCGTCAAAGAACCCGCAGTGCACTTCCATTCCGGCGAGACCCGGCAGGCCGCGCTGCGCGGCTTCACCATCATCGGCGGCAAACCCGGCATCCGCATCGGCAACGCCGCACCGTCACTGGACGACAACCTGATCCTCAGCGATACCGAGGGCGACATTTTCGCGGCCCAACGCCGGGGCGCCGGCGCCGACGCCGTCCGGTTGGAGTTGCAGCGCCCCAGGCCGGCCCGGTCCGCCATCAACCTCGGCAAGCAGGCGCCGAAACGAACGGCGCCCTACGCCTGGATGCCGCTTTTGATGCTCGGTCTGCTGGCACTCATTCTACTGGCAACGACGGGCTACTGCCTGCACCGCTACCGGCCCTGACCTGCCCCACCATCGCCGTCGACTTCCGCCTTCGCGCCGGAGCACGTGACGCGGAACACGGGCATCGCGTATCTCCGGTTACTGCGTCGCGTCATTATTGACGCGCCCCTGCCTGGGGCGGAACACGAAACACGAGCAACCCCCGCCCACCCCGGCCGAGCTCAGGTCTTCGGCACCGGGGTGCGCCGCTTGATGCTCGCTTTCTTGAGACCGATCCGTTTGCCGGTCGGCTCGACGCACACCGACAACATCGTGCCCTTGTCGAGAATCGAGTCGGCGTCGATGCGGAATTGACGCAGCTCCCCGCGGAAATTCAGATACTCGATCTCCTCGACGTTCTCGAACTCGATTGCCTCCTCCTGAAAGGCGCCGGCCGAGGACGACACATGCATTGTTGCAAACGCTTCCCGCGGCAAGCTCTGGCCGTCGGTGTCGCCGATACCGGCTGCCTGCGCGTACGCCGCGTCGAAGTTGCGGCAGTGTTCGTTGACGCATCGAACCCCGCCCAGACCGTCCTTCGCATCCACCCGACCACACTCCGGACACTGGATTCGCAGACCAAACAACTTCGTCAACAAGCCCATGCGTATGCTCCTTCCTGAATAAAGGCGAAACGACGGCGACTCAGAAAACGACCATTGGTACAATGGTATTCAATGACATCTGTCAACAGCCGGCGTCCTTCCTCACAGACGTTTCGTTGCCGGTGCTTCCAGCCGTGGAGGAAATCCCGTGGTCACGGGATGACAGCCGCCGTCGTTTCGCGGCAAACAGTCGATCTTGACGTAATTGAAAAAATGAGGAATGCAAATGCCCGTGCTGCAAGAGCCGCCGCCGGTGCCGCAGTGACGGCAGCCCCATGTCGCGCATCGCCCGAAACGACAGCTTCCGAAAATTCCCTTTGCGGTGCCCCGTGCCGAAGGTCTGCGCCAGGACCTCCTCCGCCAGCCAACGGTCAAGCAGCCGCAATTGGTCCTCGTCCGTGACGTGCTTCAAATAGTAGTCGATGATCGCCACCGGCCGCAGACCACGTTCGATGACGTCACGGCAAATGTCGATGATCGCCTGCGCCCGGGCCCGCGGGGCGTTCTGCTTCTGCCACTTGCGCCGATTCCGGCGGATGGCGAAACGAAAAAGATTGCGGATCTTGCGCAACTTCTCGCGCGCCAGCCCGACCTGGCCGTCAGCCCGGAAATCCAGCCCCAGATGCCGGAACTTGCGGACGGCCGTGAACTCGTCGTCCACTTCGCCGGCCGGCAGGAACGCCACGTCCCGGTGCTGACTCGGCTTACTCTCCAGACGCAGCCGGCCAAGGACCTCCTTGAACCGACCGCGTGACCGCAGGACCTCCTGCCGGTCCGCGCCGACCACCAGCATGTCGTCGGCATAGCGGAAATAGCGGATACCGTCGAACCCACGCATCGCCCGGTCCAACGGCACCAGAAACAGGTTCGCCAGAAAACAGGCGATGGGCGTGCCGAAAGCCACGCCGCGGGACGCCGTCTGAATCTCCGGCACATCCGGCCGCCGAAACCGGAACGCCACCCGCTGGCACAGCAGCTCGCGCAGATAATCGTCGGCCACCCACAAGGCAATTGCCCGCCGCAGGAGTTCATGGTCGATCGACGGGAAGTAGTTGCGGATATCGCGCTTGAACAGGTAAACCGGTTGCGGCAGTTGGCGCAGCGTCCGCGCGACCTGATGTTGACAGCGGTCGACGCCGTAGTCCCGATGGCGATAGGCATAGACCGACGCGGAAAAGGCGCTGTGGAAATGCCGGTTCAACGCCTGGAACAACCAGATGTCAACGATGCGTTCCTCCCAGGGAAACAGGTAGACCCGGCGTTTTTTGCCGTTGAAGTTGTACTCCAGCTCCAGTCCTTCACGGAAGCTGAAGGTCTGCCGCCGCAGTTGCCGGTGCAGTTGTTCCAGGTGCTGCGGACCGCACCGGGCGAAGTCGTACAGCGTGCCGCCGTCATGCGAGATGTTGGCGGCCTTGCGCCAGGAGAACAGGCCCTTGGTATAGGCCTTGAGCGCGGCCTGGTGCAGGGCCAGTTCGGAATAGACCTGCTCAAACCGGACCGGACTCCGGTCCGACGGCAGCGAGTGATCCAGTACGTTCCGGGGGTGATTCATCCGTTTCTCTGCAATACGTGCAAGGTAATGTAACGCCCGCTTGACGGCATGCAATCCCGCCGAACCCGCGCTACAGTACGCCAGACTCAATGCCGGAGACCCCGACCATGCGTTGCTCGCGACAATCTGTACCCACGCTCAGTTTCGGGTTGGCCGTCGTGGGCGTCGGCGCCGCCAACTCCGCCCTCGTCGTCGAAGACAAACCGACCAACCTGGAATACGGTCTGCCGCGCACCGAATTCATCTGCGAAAAGGGACACGACCGGCTCGATAAATACCGGCTCGTCAAGAAAGACGTTTCCGAAACCGGCGGCCGGAGCGCCAATGTCCGCTGCGGCCATGCCTTTGCCATGGATATCGGCTGCGTCGGCATCGAATATCCCCGCAAACGCGACGACGCCCGGTTTTCAGGGGGCGACACCGACGTCGAAGCCCACAGTCTCTCGATCGTCTTCGAGGCGCACTTCTGAATGTGTGGTATTGCCGGCATAATTGATCCCCGAACGCCGCCGGACCAGTCGTTGCTGGATCGGCTGGCCGCTCCCCTGGCCCGCCGCGGCCCGGATGACTCCGGCTTCTTCCTCACCGACAGGATCGGCCTCGCCCATCGCCGCTTGAGCATCATCGACCTGGACGGCGGCAGACAGCCGCTGTTCAACGAGGACCAGTCGCTGGCGCTTGTGTTCAACGGCGAGATCTACGACTTCCGCCGGCAGCGCCGGGAACTGCTCGACAAAGGCCATCGATTCGCGACCCGGACCGACTCCGAGGTCCTCCTGCATCTGTACGAAGAAGAAGGCATTGATATGCTGGACAAATTGAACGGCATGTTCGCCTTCGCCATCTGCAACGTCAAAACCGGGGAACTCGTGCTCGCCCGCGACCGCCTCGGACAAAAACCGCTGTTCTACGTGCACGACGGCGACCGGTTTGCCTTCGCCAGCGGCCCGGCATCCCTGCGGCCGATCGACTGGGTTGACATATCCATCAATCCACAGGCCCTCCATGACTATCTCGAGTTCCTTTACGTCCCCGAGCCGCAATGCATCTACAACGGCATCCGCAAGCTCTCGCCCGGCGCCTGGCTCCGATTCGACGACGGCAAAGTGGAACACGGCAGGTACTGGCAGCCGCAGCTGACTGGGAATTCACCCGAAACCTATGCGGAATCCTGTGAACAGCTGCAGGAACGCCTGTCCGCCGCCGTCAAACGGCGGCTGGTGGCAGACGTGCCCCTCGGCATGTTCCTCTCCGGCGGCATGGATTCGAGCATCATCTGTGCCCTCGCCCAGAAACAACTCGGCAGCCAGACCGCCCGGACATTCGCCATCGGCTTCCCAAACCCGAAATACGACGAACGACACCACGCCCAAACCGTCGCCGACCACCTCGGCACGGAACACCATTGCCTCGAAGTCGAGCCCGGCAGCTTCGCCGACCTCCGCTGGATTGTCGGCCAGTTCGAAGAGCCGTTTGCCGATTCGTCCATGCTGCCCACCGCACTGCTCGCAAAATTCACCCGGGAACACGTCACCGTCGCCCTCAGCGGTGATGCCGCCGACGAGTTCTTCGGCGGCTACTACCGCTACCGCGTCTACAAGCTCTGTGAACTGCTCACGGTCTGTCCGCAAGCCATGCGGGCGGTGGTCAAACGAATGCTCCTCAAACTCATGCCGCCGATGACCGAGGAACGCTCGTTTGCCGGCAAACTGCGAAGACTCGTCGACCTGGGCGATGTGGACGGCCTGCAACGCTATCTCCAGATTATCTCGCGGTTCCCCGAGGACGCCCGGCGGCGGATCCACGGCGAACGGCTGCGCGCGGCCGCGCCGCAAGCGTCGATCCGCGTGCTCCAGGAAAAGCTTGCCGGTGACCCCACAATCAACGCGATCATGGAACTGGATCTGCGCAGCTACCTCGTCGACGACATCCTCGTGAAAGTCGACCGCGCCGCCATGGCCCATTCCCTGGAGGTCCGCAGCCCGTTCCTCGACCCTGACGTCGTTGACCTCGCCATGGCCCTGCCCTACCGCTTCAAACAGCACGGCGCCAACCGCAAGCGCATCCTGAAAGACACCTTCAAGGACCTCCTGCCCAACGAGATTTTTGCCCGCCCGAAGATGGGCTTCGGCGTGCCCGTTGCCGCCTGGCTGCGCGGCGACTGGCAACAGCCGGCGACTGAGCTCCTGCTCGACGGCCATCTCGTCCGCGACGCCTGGTTCGACCGCGACGCCGTCGAGGACCTCCTCGACGCGCACGGCAACGAACAAGCCGACAACAGCTATCCCCTCTTCGCCCTGCTGGTCTTCGAGCTCTGGCTCCAGCATACCCGCGAGTAGCTGCACTTGCCGCGAAGAGATCCCTCTGGCTGTGCCGCGGAGTGGCGACCTCCCTTCTGTTTCGTGCTCGCCTCGACTCTGCGGTCTCTTTCGCCGGAAATGGCAAACGGTTTGCCATTTCCGGTGCAAAGGGCCGAGGTGATGGTGTGTCAGCTCAACTGAAGAAGGAGTACACACACCCTTGCTCCTCCTCCCGTTCTTCTCCTCCTGCAGCATAAGCGCTTTTCAAGCCGTGCTTTGGGGCCTCTTCCCGAAGGGCAGGAATCGATCCCGCACCTTTTTCGCGGACCATGCAGCTGCACCCGGCAGCTGTCGGCAAGGCGACCGCCCGCTTCCGTGCGCTGACAGATTTCACCACCTCCTGCGTACCCTCAGAGAAGCACCGAGCAAATCAGTGAGGCGCGGTTGAAAACCACTTATCTCCACCGTAGAGTTTGGCCGGACCGACGAAGTCAGAGGAGTACCATTCCCGGGGCACCGCTTCCGGAACGACTGGGGACGTGGCATGATTGAGTTCCTAAAGTTCATCTTCACCGGACCAATGCTGGTCTACACAATTCCGCTGTGTCTGGTGATGCTCTACTGGATTGTAATGATCTTCGGGGTGGTCGATGTAGATTTCCTGGACGGCGGCGCTGATGCCGCCGTCGACGGCGCCATTGACGGTGCTGCGGATGCCGCGGTCGACGGCGCGGTCGACGGCGCGGTCGACGGCGCGGTCGACGGCGCGGTCGACGGCGCCGCAGACTCGGTGATGGATTCGGTGGTGGAAGTGGGCGACGGCATTGACGCGGCGCACGGCGCGGTCACCGGCGCCGGCACGGAAGCCGGCGGCGTCATTCACCGGGCCCTGCGGTTTCTCAATTTCGGTTCGTCGCCGGCCACGGTGGTGCTCTCCCTGCTTATCTTTACCATGTGGTTCTTCGCCTGCCTGGGACACCACTACCTGCCCGGCTGGATCGGCCAGGGCATCCCCGCCGTCATCCTCTTCCTGATCGTCCTTGGCGGCAGCTTCGCGGTGTCATTCTTCCTGACGCATTTCACCAGCAAACCATTCCGGGGACTTATGGAAACAACCACCCAACACGGCGCCGCGTATCTGATCGGCAAAAGGTGTACCGTCAAGACCAGCAAGGTTACCGAAACATTTGGCCAGGCCGAAGTACGAACCAAGGGATCGCCGCTGCTGATCAATGTCATCTGTCAGAAGGGCAAGAACTATGACAGCATGACCATCGGCGACGAAGTGTTTATCATTGACTACGACAAAGAACAGCATAAATACATTGTTTCACCACTGCTATAGAAGGGAACAGCCGGGATGCGTGTCGGTTGCCGGATCAACTCGGAGGGTCGTGTGGAGCCGCTAGTTGCCGCTGCCGTCATCGCTGCGCTGGTGCTTGCCGCCCTGACGACGGCCGGAGCCGTCTGGTTCCGCCGGAGCTGCCGTCTGGTTGACCAGGGCAAAGCTCTGATCATCACGAAGAACGACAAGATGCACGTCACGCTGACCAGTACCATGGTCCCTGCCGGCGCCGCCGTTGATGAACTGGATATCACCATGAAACGCCTCGACGTCGACTTCACCGGCGACCGGGCCGTCGCCTGCAAGGATGGAACCAGAGCCGAAATCCAAGCCGCGTTCTTCGTGCGCGTCACCCCGGACGAGACATCCATCAAACGCCTGGTCGAACAACACGGCGTCGACGGCGCGGCCAGTCAGGAGACCTTCGAAAGGCTTTTCGCCACGCGGTTTCGGGACGCCATCAAGGGCGCCTGCCGGCGCCGCGATTTTGCCGCCATCGCCGCAGACCGCGAAGCCTTCGCCGATCGCATCGTCGCCGGCATCGGCACTGATTTGGACGGATATCTTCTGGAACGGCTCGCCGTCAATCAGTTTACCCAAGCAACCTGAGTTTTGTCATGACTGCCAACACCAATACAACATGGAGACATACCAATGGGTGAGTTCGTAATCCCTCTGCTCATCGTCGTGGGTCTGTTCATCGTCATCCTCTTTGTCGGGATGGTCGTCTGGGCCTTGAAATGGTATCGCAAAGTCGAACAAGGCACCGCGCTGATTATCAACAAGCGCAAGAAGATCGACGTCACCTTCCAGGGCGGCGTCGTCATCCCGATCCTGTGGAAAGCCGAGGAAATGGACATCTCGGTCAAACGCATCGAGATCGACCGCCGCGGCGAAAACGGGTTGATCTGCAAAGACAACATCCGCGCGGACATCACTGTTGCCTTCTACATGCGCGTCAATCAGACCGAAGAAGACGTGCTCAAGGTCGCCCAGATGGTCGGCTGCGACCGCGCTTCGGACTACAAAGTCCTGGAAGAACTGTTCAGCGCCAAATTCTCTGAGGCCCTGAAGACCGTCGGCAAGAAGATGGACTTCACCAGCCTGTACGACAACCGGCAGGTGTTCAAGGAAGCCATCATCGAAGTCATCGGTACCGAGCTGAACGGCTACTGCCTGGAAGACGCGGCGATCGACTACCTCGAACAGACACCCAAGGACTCCCTGGATCCGACCAATATCCTCGATGCCGAGGGTATCAAGAAGATCACCCAGCTCACCGTCGAAGAACACATCATCACCAACGACCGCCAGCGCCACGAAGAAAAGGAAGTGCGCCGGCAGGACGTTGAAGCCCGCCAGACCATCCTCGAACTCGACCGCCAGGAAGCCGAAGCCGAAGCCCGGCAGAAACGCGAAGTCGCCGTCATCCGCGCCCGCGAAGAAGCCGAATCCCATCGCGTCGAGGAAGAAGAACGCATCAAGGCCGAGGGCGCCCGCATCAACGCCGACGAGCAGTTGATGGTGCAGGAAGAGAACAAGCAGCGCCAGGTCGAAATCGCCGCGAAGAACAAGGAACGCGCGGTCGCCGTCGAGAACGAACGCGTCGTTCGTGACCGCGACCTGGAGGCCACCGAGCGCGAACGCCTGGTCGCCCTGAAAGAGATCGAGAAAGAGAAGGACGTCGAGACCGAAAAGAAGAATATCCAGGAAATCATCCGCGAACGCGTCGCCCTCGAACGCACGGTCGCCGAAGAAGAAGAGAAAATTAAGGAAGTCCGCGTCGTCCAGGAAGCCGACCGCATCCGCCAGGCCGAAGTCATCGACGCCGAGAAGATCGCCAAGAAGAAGGCCATCGAAATCACCGTCGAAGCCGAAGCCAAAGAGACTGCGGCCAAACACCTCTACGAAGAACAGGTCCGGCTGGCAGACGCCGAACGCGAGAAGCAGTCCAAACTGGCGGAAGGCGAAAAGGCCCGCGCCGAAGGGCTGATCGCCGTAAATGCCGCCGACGGCATGGCCAAGGTCCATGTCGAAAAGGCCGAAGCCGAAGCCATCGAAGTCACTGGCAAGGCGGAAGCCTCCGCCATGCGCGAAAAATTCAACGCGGAAGCCGACGGCACCAAGGCCAAAGGCACGGCGGAAGCAACCGCCAAACAGGCCCTCTACCTCGCCGACGCCGAAGGCATCGAGAAGAAGGGCACCGCCGAAGCCACTGCCAACGCCGCCAAATTCAAGGCCGACGCCGACGGTATCAACCAGAAGGCCGAAGCCATGAAACTCTTCAACGAAGCCGGCAAGGAGCACGAGGAGTTCAAACTCCAACTGCAGAAGGACGAGCGCATCCAGTTGGCCGCCATCGACGTCAACCGTCAGATCGCCGCCGAACAGGCCCGCGTCCTCGGCGAAGCCATGAAGAGCGCCGACATCGACATCGTCGGCGGCGACGGCCAGTTCCTCGAAACCTTCTTCAAGTCCATCAGCCTGGCCAAAGCCGTCGACGGGTTCGTGGACAACAGCACTTTGGCCCGGCAACTCACCGACGGCGAGACCAACCTCGCCACCCAGGTGAAAGAACTGATCGGCAAGGAAGGTCTCAAGAGCGAGGACCTGAAGAACCTGACGATCTCTGCGTTGCTAGCCAAACTCGCGCTCGAAAGCAAGAGCGCCGAGGTCCGCAGCAAGGCGGAAGACCTTCAGGGCGCCGTCGAGAAGATGGGCCTGAAGGACCTGATGGCCATGTATCTGGCCAAGTAGGACAAGGCAAAGTCACGCAACGGCCCGGAAGCGACCGCTCCCGGGCCGTTTTCTTGTGCGCAGCCGAGCGCAAGCGCACGGCCTGAGCTATACCTGCCCGCGCGCAGCGCGCATTCCCGCGCCAAGCGCGCATTCCCCCGCGCGCAGCGCACATCCTCGCCACCGGCGCCACTATGTGGGGGTGCAGGGGGCGCACCCGCTCCCTGCCGGGGTCCCAGGGGCAGAGCCCCTGTCCTCGCGCGCAGCGCGCATTCCCGCGC
>CAYLNH010000002.1:54645-78497 GCA_964384625.1 uncultured Lentisphaerales bacterium | reverse complement strand
GCCGGGGTCCCAGGGGCAGAGCCCCTGTCCTCGCGCGCAGCGCGCATTCCCGCGCCAAGCGCGCATTCCCGCGCCAAGCGCACATCCCCGCGCCAAGCTCCAAGGCTGTACATTCCGACGGCCGCCACACGTCTCCTGGACAAAGGGACAAAACGTAACCCCCACGGCAGCGCCGTGAAACCAGAGGAACCGAGCCATGTTCAAGGAACTGATGGAGTCAGCCAAACGGGAAGCGGAAGACGCCGCACACAAGATGGGGGACCTGTGCCATAAGTCCGAAGAGACGCTCACCGAAAAACGCAAAGCCGTCACCGACCGCGCCCACCAGGTCCTGGTCAGAACGGTGGACGACTTTCACAAATGCCTGCCCCATTTCGAGCAGGCCGGTTTCTCGCTCGTGCGGTTCGATGTCGAAATCGGTCTGACTCCGAAACTTCTGCCGCGGTTCATGATCAATCACGTTGCCTCGCCGGCGGAACAGAAGGAGATTCTCGCCAAGGTCCGCCGCAACCGGCTGGCGGCAACAATCATGAAGGCCCTTTTCAAAGCCGCTCATCTCCACGACGTCATGCGCGTTGGCCAACTGCAGTTCATGGGGCTGGAAGTCGGCGTCTCCGCCGTACCAACAGTACGCATGATCTTCGGCCAACCGCCACAGCTGCTCCCAGATCCCGGCAATATCGCCGCAAGCGCGTAACGCGGGAAAACCCGGGCAACGCGGATGCCGGAAAGAATGAAGCAGGAGGCAGGCAAGCGGTCAGGGGTTGTTTGTCGGCTCGGCGGCAGGGGCTATGGCGGCAACAGCCCTCTGCCAGGTTCCTGCTTCAGTGTTCGTTGAGAAGCCCCCGGGGCACCCTGTTGATGCGGGGTACACAGGGCACTGGCAACCCGGTCAGTGAGTTCATCAAGAAAGACCCGATCCCAAATCCCATTCCCTCTTTTTCGGGTTCGGGAAGCCGGCTGGCTTGACTGAGCGTCTTCACCGGGCCGGCAAACCACCTGGTCTGGGTGGGGGTGAATACTTGACGCGAAACAGTAACCGCCGGCGCCCGATGCCCACGTATATCCAGGTTGTCGCGGCTGCAGCAACCGGCAGCTATACTGCCTGTTCGGTCGGGCGGCATGCCCTCGTTTACTGCCTTTCTTTGCCTCCAATCCCGACTCTCAAGAGGTTGGAGACCTGCGGTACTTGCGGATCTCTCACCGGCATGGAGTCCGTACCACACCTCCCCCATTGTCCCGCCGGTCGGGCCGGCATGCCGGCCCGACCGGCGGGACAATGCGAACTCGAGGCGGCTGCCTGGTGTCGGTGACCGATCCTGAAACTCCGCACCATAGGGTGCGGGATCTCGACGCAGAATGCAGAGGGCAGCGGACGGGGGCCTACGTCGGTCGGGCAGGTACCGTGCAATTTCGGTCGTTTGAGACTATCGTATAGGTTTGGACAATCACGACCAAGGCTGCCCGGTCATGTCTGACATCGAATACGACCCCATTCTGGAATTGGCGGACCAGCTCCACCTGATGCAGATCCGGTGGAAGCGGGTGCTGTTTGTGCGCGGTCTGCTGCGGACGTTGATGGTCGCGTTGATCGCGGTCACGGGGGCGTGCGTGCTGGACTACTTCGTCGAATTGCCGCTGGCGGGCCGCTGGCTGTTGAGTTGCATGGTGTATCTGGCGATCGGGGCGTACGGCTATTGGTGCTGGGTGCGGCCGGTGCTGAAGCCAATGACCAGCGAGGAAGTGGCCTGGCTGGTGGAGCAGACCTGCCCCGGGTTGAATGAGAAGCTGATCTCGTCGGTGGAACTCCAGAACATCAGCCACCATCATGTCTCGTTAGAGATGGTGGCGTGGCTCTTGGAGGAAGCGAACGAGGACCTGAGTATGATTGCGCCGCAGCAGGCCTTCCCGCTGACCTGGCGCACGTTTCGGGTGCCGCTGCTGCTGGCCGTGTTTTTCATTGGGGCGCTGTTTGTGCCGGCCTTCCAGTTACCGCAGTTGATCTCCCGCGTTGCCCTGCCCTCCTATCGTGACGCCGGCATCGGCCCGTTCCGCCTCGTGCTGCGGTCGCCGTCGCGCATCGAGGTGATCGAAGGCGAGACGGTCGAGTTCATCGTTGCGCCGACGGAGGCGGACGTGAACAAGGTCAGTCTGTATTTGCGGGACTCGGAGCGCCAGCTCCAGCGCCTCGACATGAGCCGCGCTGCGGACGGCAAGACGTTCGTCTACCAACTGACAAACGTCTACAACGACTTCGAGTTCTGGGCGAAGTCCGGCAAGGTCTCGACGGCGGTCCGGAACATGACGGTCGTGAAACGGCCGAAGGTGGAGTATTTCGAAATCACAACGCGGCCGCCGGCGTACACGGGGATCAAGCCGTCGACGACGCGGACAACGACAGCAGCGTTAAAGGCGTTGGCCAACACTCAGGTCGACCTGCGCCTCCACGCCAGCAAGCCGTTGAGCGCGGCGGAACTCATTGTCGGCCGTTCAACCCTGCCGATGGTCCTGGGCGCCGACCAGCTTGAAGCGACCTGTTCGTTTGAGGTGATCCGATCAGGCAGTTTCCGGGTCTTCCTGCGCGACCGCGAGGGGCTGGGCAATCCGGGCAGTTTCGAGTACGAGATCACCGTCGTTACCGACGAGGTCCCGAAGCTCCTCCTGCGCGAGCCGGCACACGATCTCTACCTGAACAACGACGACACCGTCGACCTCGAATGGTTTGCCAACGACGATTACGGCGTGGTCCGCCAGGAACTGCGGTATCGCGTCAACGGCCGGGGCACGCAGTCGCTGCAACTGAGCGACAGCGACCGCCGTTACCAGCTTGACCTGACTCGACTGGAGCTGAATCTGGGCGATGAAGTGGACCTTCACGTACGGGCGTGGGACGGCGCTGGGCAAGCGGGCGAATCCGTCAAAAAACGGATCACGATCATCGCCGGCCGCGGCCTGCAGGGGGCGAACGAGTTTGTCACGCGCGTGCAACTGGTGCGCAGTCAGCTTGCCGACGGCCAATTGATGCTGAATGAGATCGAGAAATCGATCACTGCCGTCCAGTCGGGGCAGAGCCTGAACGTGGCGGGCGCGGAAGATCTCGATCACAGTTACAACATGCTGGTGCACGGCGTCGACCGGCTGGATCAACAGTTGCTGGCCATCCAGCACAACTGCGGACGACTGCGCGATACGGGCTTCTTCCCCGGCAGCCACGCCGCGGCTGAACTTATTCGCCTGCGGCTGCGGCACAACCGGGTGTTCCGCCTGCCGAAACTGGCAGACGTCAACACCGCGACCCAGGTTTTGCCGGCACTCCGGCGTGAGTTAGCGTCGGCGGCGCGCGTGCTGCAGGACATTGAGCGGCGCAGCCAGGCGGTGATCATCGATGCAGTGGGGAACAACGTCCGGCGCACACTGGACGAGGTCGCGAAACTGGATTCGCGGAAGAGCAAATCGCGCCCGACCCTGGTCCGGCAGATCCGGGACAAGGCGATTCGACTGGCCCGCGGGTTCGATGCAAAGGCGGCAGCGGCGATGGCGCGGATCGATCCCCGGAAAGACCGCAAGCTGCAGAAATTCCGCGCGGCTTTCAGCGCACTCCACGCCGACGCCCGCCGGCTGGCCGACGACCACCGGCACACCGAGAGACTGCTGAAGACGCTTCAGAAGGAACTCCCGGACTTCCGGCGAGACTTCAGTCGGACGGCGCGCAACATCGAGTTGTACGACTCCGAGACGGACTGGCGGACGGTCAACCGGGTGATGGTGGACTACCATGCCCGGCCGGCCCGGCTGGCCGATCAATTTGCCGACGACCAACTGGTGGCGCGGGTCCTGGCCACGGGCATCGAGCTGAAGTCGGTCAAGCACGTGCAGGAGGTCCTTGACCACCTCGACACTCTGGCGCGGCACCACGACCTGTTGCGCCTGCAGGCGTGGCTCGTGCAGTTTGCCGAGCAACTCGCCCGCACGGAGGACCAGGTACGCCGGCTGATTGCCTCGCGGCAAGGCAAACAGGACATCCGCAAACTGCTGCAGTCGGTCGCCGGCGAGCAACAGTGGCACGCACAGTTGGTGCTGGACTTCCCGATTGGCCGGTCGACACTGGAACGGAGCCGGCCGCTGGGCGCCGTGGTACATCAGATTCTCGCCTGTCGCGGGCACCTGACGAGCTTCACCAATTTCACCCGGCAGTCGAAGCATTCGCAAGCGTTGTCGTTTTTCGAGCGGGCCGGTGATGCGGCAGCGGCGGCCCGGCGGCGGCTGCAGCAGCAGCGGCAGGCGGCAGCCGCCGCGAGGGAGCTGTCCCGCAAGGCCCTCACCCGTTACGTCGAGTCCAACAGCCGCCTTTTGCAGGACACGGTTCTGGTCCTCGAAGAGATGGCCGAAGCCGCCGAAGACCTGAACAGCCGCGACCAACGCCGGCTGGAAAGCATCAAACTGCGGCTGGACCGGGTGTCCCGCCAGTTGCTGCAGCGGGCCCTGGCCGAGATCGCCCAGGACTCCGGCGACATCGCCGGCTCGCGCGCGCGTTTGGTGATTGCAGCCGGCTTGCGGGAGATGCAGCAGAGCGAGGTCCAGGTTGCCGTCGAGATTCTGGACGCCGTCGAAGAAGACATCGAACGCGGCCGCGCCGGCAATCCCGAAGCCCCCGAACTCGGTCTGGACTGGCGCCGAGAACAACGCAGCTTCGCGCGCCGGCAGTTGGAGCGCGCGGCCAGCGAATTGCGGCAACTGCTGGAAATGTACGAAGCGATTGAAGCGAGCGAGCGCGGCGAACTGTCGCTGCAAGAGGAACAGACGCGCAAGGAACAGGTTGCCCGAGCGGCAAACGAGCTGATCGGCGCGGAGCTGCGGGCGGACCTGGACACACTGGAACTGGTCCGGCTCAATCACCGGCGGATCCGGCGACTGGCTCAAGACGCCGGCCGCAAAAACGCGAATGCCGAAGACATCGCAAGCGGCGTCGATCGCATCGGCCAGGGCGTTGCGGACGCAATCAGCCCGGCCGGCCGGCGCCGGCTGGCCCGGCTGGCCCAGCACCAGATCACCGTGACGCGCAACCGGACGGCAGCTCTGCTGGCGGCGGTCCGCAGGGCACGTGCGACAACCGGTGACCCGGGGCCGGAGGCGCGTCGGGAGGCGGCAGACAGTCTGCTTGCCGGCTTGGAACAGCTCCAACGCGACCTGGGTCGGCTCGAGGGCTTTCGCCTGTTGCTGCAGCAGCGTTTGCGGCCGGCTTCGGAGATCGTCAACGCCGCAGTCGTTCCGGGCCTCACGCAAGCCGCCGACAAACTGCGCCGCGATCAGTCGGCAGCGGCAGAGGCGGACGGGGCGATCGCCGGCCTGAAGCAGTTGAGCGAGGCGCTGGCGGACTACGCCGTGGAAGCCGCGTCGACCACGGCGGACCTGGCCGTTCGCGAACCGGCGCCGACAGCCGCCGACGTGGACCGCCGGCAGGCGGTTCAGGGCGCGATGGACAGCATGAAACATGATTTGGCGCTGGCCGAGATCGCGTTCACGCACGCGCTGCAGCTGCGCGAGAAAATCGCGGCGCAACAGGATGTTGCCCGCAAACTGCTCGACACCATCCCACTGTCGATGGTGACGCGGGAGGTGGCCAAGATGATCAACCGCAATCAGGAGCAGTTCGACAGGATGCCGCCCGCGAAGCAGGCGCAGGCGCTGCGGGCGCTGGCGGCGAAACTCCGGAAGAGTCCCGAACAACAGCAGGCTTTTACGCAGATGGCGTCGGATCTGTCTCGCCTGCAGACTGATTACGCGCGAGCCAGGGAACTGCAGGCGACGGCGAAAGCCGCCTCCGGGCGCGTCTCCCGGCAGGCGACGGTCGTTGCCCGCAACCTCGACCGCCTGGCGCAATTGCCGCTGGCCGAGAATAGTCGGCAGTTGACGCAGCACCTGAAGGAGAACCTCCAACTGAACGACTACGATGCCGCGCGCCGCAACTTCCGCGCCCTGGAACGCAACGTCGCGGAACTGCCGATTCCGGTATTGCCGATTGCCTTGCCGCAAGCACCCCCCGCCGACACCCGCGACCGCGGGCCGCTGACGCACCGCGAGCTGCTCGGGCTCGATTGGAACGCCCGGCACGGCATCCAGATTGAACTCGCTCGTATGCGGGCCCGCCCGTATCGTCCGGTCCCCGGCAGCATCGCGGCGGCGCTCAGCGGCAACTACCGCGAAGCCGTGGACCTGGCTGTGGCTGACGACGCCGAAGCCGACTTCCGCCGGGCGGCGGCGCGACAAGACCTCGACCTGTCCGCCTACGAGCCGCCGGCCGCGTTCGTCACCCCGCGGCGCCCGTTGCCCGCAGCGGCCGCGGATCAGCTCCGCAATCGGGCCCGCCGGCAGCCGGAGGAGTTCCTGCAGGATACGGCGCAGCGCATTGCCGCGGCCCGGGAACTCTTGAAACAAGTCGCCGCGGCAGCCGCCCGGAAGGACCAGAAGCAGGCCCGTGCGAAACTGGCCGAGCTGAAGCCGCAGATCGACCACATCGAGGCCGCCCGCCATCTTATGGCGGCCACCGAGTTCTCGGCGCATCACCTGGTCCGCGGCCGACTGACACAGCAGTTGTCGCCGGGCAAGTTCGACGCGGAAGCCGCGACCGGCACCATAAAGTTCGCCGACGCCGCCCTCGCGACCGACGCCGCCAGACTCGGCGTTGTCCAACGTCGACTGCAGCAGCAGCAAGCCCTGCAGGACCACTGCCGCAGCGTCGTCCGCCGGCTTCGCGAATCGGCGGCGGCAGAGGACCGGCTCCAGGCGCAGGCCGAGCAGTTGCGCCGCCGGCTCGCCGACGTCGCCGCCGGTGTTGTCGGTCTTGACGCGGTGCAGAACAACATCCAGGACAAACCGCCGACGCAGCAGGCCGAGCTTATCCGTCAATTCGCCGTCGGACTGCCGGCGGCCGAGGAAGAGACCGGAACGCAGCTGAAACGTCTGGCCGACAGAATCGCCAACGACAAAGCCGGTGTCGCCCGCCGCCGGCAGACGCAAGCCGCACGCCGCCGCAGCGTTGCCGGCCTGACCGCTCTGACCGCCGCAGTCGCCGCCGACTTGCGGCCCGCTGCCGACGCTGCCGCCAAGCAGCTCGAGCGGGCGAAGGCCGACGTCGCCGCCGGCCGTTCCCGTGACGCGGCCGGCGTTGTCGAAGCACTGGTCGACGCCTTGCGGCCGATGCCGCTGGTGCGGCCGCCGGTACCGTTCATTCAACCCGCCTTCGACGCCGCGGCCGGCGCCGTCATCCTGCGCAATCGCGACGCCCTGATCAAAGCCGCAGCGGGTGACTATCGTGGCGCATCCCGCAGTATGTTGCGGCTGTCCCGCAAATTGGAGGGCCGCCTGCAGTCCGTCGCGGAAGCCGCCGCCACGGGCTTCGAACGGGCCCGCGTCCAACAGAAGGAAGAGCTCCCGCCGCAGCTCCGGGAAGTCCTGAATTCGTCGGCCCAGCTGCAGGACCAGCTGCCTGCCGCGGTGGTCCATGCCCTGCGCGACTTCGACCGCGAGCTGCGGGTCCAGAATTTCACCCGGGCGACGGTGGAGCTGCAGGACGCCTTGGCGCTGATCGGCGACACGGAAGATACGGCCATGCGCGACCTGGCCGGTCCGGTGCAGGCGGCGGCCGAAACCCGGGAGCAGGCAATCCGCCAATTGAATCCGGACACCCGAAAAGTGCTCAATGACGTTGCCGCCTTCGTGACTGCCGGCGATGCCTTGACGCAGTACGAACTCGGGCAGGCCCGGCGTGCTCTCCAAGGGGACGACCCCGATATTGCAGAAGCGCACCTGCGGATCGCGGCCGAAGGCGTGCCGACGGCGCTGGCCAATCAGCTGCGCGTTCTCGCCGACTGCCTCCAACGGCCGCCGCAGTCGCTGACACCGCAGCAACTGGCGGACATCGACTGGAACGCCCGCCGGGGGATTCTACGCAGCAGGGTTGAAGCCGGCAACACCGATCGTTACGGCCCCTCGCAGCTCGCCCTGCGCGGCGATTACACCGGTGCGGCGATTCAAGCACGCGGCTCGGCCCAACATGATTTCGCCAAAGCCGCGGAACGCCAACTGGACGCCGGCGACGCCCTGCCGCAACTGCCCCGGGCGTTCCGCCAGCCGCGGCCGCGGCTGACGCCCGCCGCCGAAATCGCCCTGGCTCGGGCGTACGACGCCCAGCGCGCCGCCTTCGTCCGGGAAACCTTAGACCATGTCCGGACCGCCCGGGATCACGCCAAGACCGCAAGCCAGCAGGCCGGCCGCAAGAAGCAGCACGCCGAAGCACGACGCCGGTTGACGGAACTGCAGGAAATGCTTGGCGCCCTGGAAGCGCGGCGGGCGGTGATCGGCGCTACAGATCACGCAGCGTATCGCCTGGCCGGCGAGGCAGACACGCTGCTGCAGGGCGAACGCCGTCAAACGCGGCAGGCTCGCGAACGGCTGGAGCAGCTTCAGCGCATACTGGCGCACTACGAGCTCGAATTGAAACTGGCCGAGCAGACGGCCGGCACGGCGGACCGGCTCGAGGCAGCAGTTGTCAACGTGGAACAGGCCATGCAGCAGTTGGCGGCACAACTGGATCAGCGTCGCGCCGCCGGTACGGCGACCGCGCCGAAGCAACTGGACGCCGCGATCGGCCGGCAGCAGAAACTCGCCGCCCAGGCTCTGGCGGAATTAGCCAAGTTCATCCGCCAGACACAGAGCCCGCTCTTCGACCGGATCGCGACGGCGGCCGACCGGCTCCGGCAAGACGTTGCCAAACCCGTTGCCCCGCATCGCCTGCAGCAGCAGCTGCGGCGCTTGACGCAGTCAGCCCGCCGCATCTGGGCCCCCGCCCCCACGCTGGTGCCAATGAACGAAGAAGCTTACGACGCCTCCGCAACAGCAGTTCTACTGAACAATGTCGACGCCCTGAACCGGGCGCGACGCGGCGACTACGCAGCTGCCGCAGCGAGTATGACTCGACTGGTGCAGACGCTGTCGCCGGGGCCGGCAAGGGATCTGGCCGCGGCCGCGGCCGACAAATACACGGAAGCCGCGACGGCTCGTCTCGAACGGTTGCCCGCCGGCCTGGCTTCGCGGCTGCGCCGGGCTGCGGAAAAGCGCGAACGCCTGCCGACCACCGCCGCGCTGGCAATGGACCGCGCCGCTCAGGCCGCCGCCGGCCGCGACTACATTCGAGCCGCCGCCGCCACGGCGCTGGCGATCCGACATTGCGGCGGCAAGGAACTGACGTTCCTGCAGCATTTCGGCAAGGACATCGACAGCGCCTGGGCCGCGGCGGGCCGCCGCCGGTCCGAGCAGCCGCCCGAGATCCGCGAAGCGGCCGACGATCTCGACCGGCTGCAGCAGGCCGTCGCCGCCGCTTCCGCGGAGGTCGCGGACACCATCGTGCTTGAACTGCAATTGGCCCGCCGGTTTCTCGCACGCCATGACTATCGCCTTGCCGCCCGCCAACTTCGGCAGGCCGCCGAAGCCATGACAACCGATCGGCAGCTTGCGGCCCGCGCGCTGGCCGCACACCTGCTCCTGACGGACTGGGCCCGCTACGGCCGCATGAACGACACCGCCCGCGAAGCCGTGCGCCTGCTGCAAAAGGACGTCCCGGAGGCCCGCCGCCGGGCGCGCGCCGGCGATTACAGCGCCGCGGCCAGGGCGGCCCGACAAGCCGGCGAAGAGCGCGCCGCCGCCGTCTTCCAAGACGCCGCCGAAACCGCCAGGGAGGTCCTTGGCGATGATGCCCGACGGGCCGCGGACCTGCTTGCCGACGCCGCGCAGGCTGCCGCCAAGGATCTGCGCCGAAAGCTCGAGCAAGCCCGGCGGCAGGCCGCGGCCAACCGTCCGGAACGCGCCTTAACTATCGTCCGCCAAACCGGGCGTGACCTCGACGACCAGGTCCAACTCGCCGCCCGCCTGGAAGCCGCTCGGCGTGAGCAGGACGAGCGCCGACTGCCGCTGCGGCGAGCCGCACAGCAGGCAGCCGCCGGGGAGTTCGCGGGGGCCGCGGCGCTGATCGCCGACCTTGCCGCGGCCGGAGCGATCGTGACGGATCTGCAACAGGCCGAAACCATGGTCGACGACGGCATCCGCGAGGCCCTCGAAGCCGCCGCCGCCGAGAGCGATGTCGGGCGGCGCAAAACCCTGCAGCTGGCGGCCCGCCAGGCGATGGCCAACGATCTGGAAGAGGCGATCAAACAGGCGACCGCCGCCGGCCAAACAGGTACGGCTATCGCCACCCGCTTTGCTGACGCCCGCGACACCGGCCGACGCGCGGCCGACCACCTGAAGGAACTGGCCGATGCCGCAGTGCCCGACAACATGCAGACCCGCCGGGCAAGTGAGATCATTGCCGAACGCCAGGCCTATCTCGGCCAGACGAAGACAGCGCTGACGGCCCGGGAGCGTCGCCTCCAGGCCGAGAAAGAGACACTGACCGCGGCCCTCACCCAGATCCGCGACGGCCGCTTCGAAACGGCCGCCGACAATGTCGCCGCCACCGAATTCGGCCAGGCGGCGGCGGCCAGGCTGGAACTCGCGGCGCAGCAGCTCAAAGCCGCTGGACAGGCCGCCGCCGACGCCGTGTTCCAGGGGAATGCCGAACAGCAGAAGGCTCTGCAGGAGGCGGCCAACGCCGATACGCCCGCCAAAGGCAAAGCCGCCGCGACGCAGGCCGGCGACCTCGGCAAGCCCGCCGCCAGGCTCTTTGCTGCAGCCGGGGACGATGCCGGAGAGGGGGAGCGCATCCTGCAGGACGCGATCAAAGAGCTGGACGAGGCCTTGGCCCAAGTCCGTACTTCGGTGACGGATGTCGACAAGCAGGCGGCGGCCTACAGCAGCATGGCGGAACAGGTAAACCAGGGGGCGTTCGCCGTGGCCGCGGCCGCGGCGAAACAGCTTACCGGCGGCATGTACGATGCCCGCCGGGCCCAGGAACTGCTGGCCGAGGAGGTCCTGCGGCAACAGGCGCAAGCCGATATCTCACGCGGCAATCTGCGCCCGGATCCGACAATCAACATTCCGCCGGAACAACGCCGCCTGGATACCAAACTCGTTCGTGTGCTGGCGGATCTCACCAACGCTGGGGAACTTCTGACCGACGAGAAGCCGGCAGCCCAGGCGGCCCAGTTTGAGCAAGCCGCCGCCGAACTGTCGATTGCCGCCCGGCTGCTGGCACGCCAGGCGGCGAAACAGGCGGCGCGCCGCCTCGATGCGGACGACGCCGGCGAGATCAACCCGCGCGCGCTGGAACTGATGGCCGACATTCCAGCCGGCGATCTGAGCGGCGCCTGGTTTGAGCCGGACCTCGAACTGGAAGGCAGTTCGGGCCAGAGCAGTCGCAACCTGTACAGTCCATATTATCGTAAGGCCAACAGGCGGTACCTTGAATGGATATCCAGAGAAAGCCGAAAATGGCAGGATCGCTGACCCGCATCGTCGGCGCTCTGTTGTTGCTGAGCGCCTGGACGGCGATGGGCCAGAGCCGCAGCGATGCAGACGAGAAGCACCTGAAGCAGATCCGCAAACGCGACTCGGTAGACCGCGCCGTGCAGCGCGGCCTTGCCTGGCTGGTCCGGCAGCAGAATCCGTCCACCGGGGAGTTCAAGGGCAAGCTGGTGCATACCGACACGGCGTTGGCCTGTATTGCGCTGATGGCCAGCGGCAACTTCCCCGGACGATCGAAGTACGGCCAGAACCTCGAGCTCGGCATCCGTTATCTCGTGGCCGCGGCAGAGAAGGGCAAGGGCCTGTTCGGTGAACAGGGGAACGCCCGCATGTACGGCCAGGGGATCTGCACGCTGGCCCTGGGCGAGGCCTACGGGATGATGGCCGCGGAGAAAGACAACAAAGCCATCCGCCGCGCCCTCGGTCTGGCCCTCCCCGTCATCCTCAAAGCGCAGTGCAAGAAGAAAGGCAACCATTACGGCGGGTGGCGCTACAAGACAACCAACCACGACGCCGACCTCTCGGTTACCGCGTGGCAGATTCTGGCGCTGCGGTCGGCGCAGAACTGCAAATTGCCGGTCCCGAAAGAGGTGATCGACGACGCAAAGAATTTCGTCCGCCGGATGTATAACCCGCGGGACAAAGCGTTCACCTATAACGGCGGTAACGCGTCGGCCGCGATGCGTTCGGCGGGGGTGGTCAGCATGTTGGCGATGGGCGCCGACGACAGCGGCGGCGACAAGGCGAAGATCCGTTCGTCCGCGAGCTATCTTCTCAGCTTCAATCCGGCCGCCGGCAACTACTTCTACTACCAGTCCTACTATGTCGGAACGGCCGCCAACATGCTTGGCGGGCACTACCGCCAGAAACTGCTGCCGAAACTGGAAAACGTCCTGGTCCGCCTGCAACAGAAGGACGGCGAGTTCGCCAAACACCAGGGGTCCTACGGCGGCACCTACGCCACCGCCTTCGCGGTCATCTGCCTGAGCATTCGCTATCAGTTTCTGCCGATTTACCAGGAGTAGGCCGGCCGTTGGCGTCATTGTTCATTGACGAAGCCTGTAACGCAGGAACGCATCAATAATGACGCGACGCAGGAACCGGAGATACGCCATACCCGTGTCCCGTATCCCGAGTTTCGTGCGGCGGATCATTGCGGCGTTTTGCGGAGATCGTGGAGGGCGACGTCTTCGAGAACAAACCCATTGAGATCGAAGCCGATGGTCTGGCAGATGTTCTCGATGACATGCTCGCGTTGCCGGTGCAGTTCGTCTGCAGTCAATCCGGCGGCCACTTCGCCGATCGCGTGCTCGAATTTCGGGGTGAAAAAACTGCGGACGTAGTCGGCGTCGCCGGCGTTTTCAAAGCCGCACGTCTGCGCCACGTTCAGGATGTCTTCCTGCGTCTGGTTAATTTTGACGTAGAAGGTGGCTTTGACATCGAAGGCCTGGCCGTCTTTGGAAATGACGGCCTCGTCACCAGTCTTTTCGATATCGATCTGGTGCATGCGGATATCGATTTCCTCGGCAGTCCAGAGAATGGGGATCACCACATTGCCGGTGAACGAAACGTCGACGCGCTGCCGCTTGGTGATCACAAGAGCTTTGCCCTGCTCCACTCGCCGGTACCACTTCAGCGTCCAGACAATCATTCCCATCGTCGTCAACGCGAAGACAACGAGGAACATAATGATGAAGATCAGATGGGGTTGCATGGCGGCAATCCTCGCGCGTTGCTTGGCGAATCAGCTCTGATCTCTGGGTCCGTGCAGGAGGCGCGTGTCTTCGTCGCGCGTCCAGTTGTCCGCACCGGGATCGACTGTGGTTCGCGGCATGGTATCGAAGGCGGCCATTGTTTCGTCCCAGGAGGTCAGGCCGCCCAGTGCGGTGGCGTGCTGCACGTTCATGGCGCCGACCAGATTGGCGGCGAAGCCGGCGCGTTCGATGGGCAGCCCTTTCAGCAGGGCGCAGAGGAAGCCGGCAATGGTGGTATCCCCGGCGCCGGTCGCCCCGACGAAATTGTCGACCTGAAAGACGGGAAACCAGAGCTCGCGATCGGCCCAATCATCCAGGTCGACGGGCTTGAGTTTTCCCATCTGCGCCAGTCGCTCGCGGCCGGCCGTGCGGATATAGAGGCCGCGCGAACCGAGTTTGACGCCGGCAACGGCGCAACCGATCTCCAGCAGTTTCTGGCCCAGTCCGGAGACGGCGTCACCGGTCAGGTTATCGCCTTCGCCGTAGTTTTCGCGATCCACCATGAACAGGAGTTCATCGGCGCTGGGGAGGAAGACATCAACGTACGGCCCGACGTCGGCCAGGACCTGCTGCCAGTCGACCCGGCCGCTGTCACTGTCGGGATCGGGCATGGCCATGTCCAGCGACGTGGTGACGCCGAGTTCCTTGACGCGCTGATAGATCTTGACGAGTTCGGCCCCGTTGTTGTCGCGGATGCCGGCCATCAGCGGCGGATAGCCGAGATGGAACAAGGGGGCGGCGGCGACCTGGTCGTAGTTGATGTCGTCGGCGACGAAGGTGTCGTTGGCGCCGGGGCAGTGAAGGAATGTTCGATCGCGGCCGGGGATGTTGAGGACGACGCTGTAGGAGGTGGTTTCACCGGGGACGCGGATCATGCCCTTGGCCATTTCGGGGCTATAGGAATCGAACAGGCTGATAATGGACCGGCCGAAGCCATCGTCGCCGATCTTGCCCATGAGCATGGTGTTGACGCCGAGGATATGCATGGCCACGCCGGTGTTTGACACGGGGCCCCCGGTACCCATGGTCGGTGGGCCGACGAAATACAGTCTTCCGGGAGCCAGGTCGACGGGGTGGTCGACTTGTGGAATCACATCCAGGCACACATGGCCGGCAACCACAATTTCAGTTGACATGGGCAGTTTCCTCTACTGTCGGTTATCTTCATTATGCAGTTTCTCGTATTGCTTGCAGACAGCGCCGCCCAGGGCGGATGCCGGGTCGATATCGCAGATATCCTGCAACAGTGCGGGCAGTCCTTCGGCGGCGAGCCGCTGCTGCAGTTGCCGGGCGACGGGGTCGTCATCGGGTGCAAAGCAGAACGCGGCGGCAACGCCGCCGGCCAGGTAGGTCGGCACAGTGCCGCCGGCGGCGGCCAGTTTTGCCGGAGCAACCAGGCGGTCGGTCGGCCCGAGTTTCCGGATCGGGTCGCGACCGAGACGAAAGACCGTATCACCGAGGGCGCGGTTGCCGAAACGGACAAAGAGGTCCTGCATATGCCGGCGCAGCCAGTCGATATCGGCGGCGTATTCCACGGCAACGGCGGCGGCGCTTTCCTCCCAGCCGGCGAACAGGAACTCCTTGACCTCGGGGTCGGCGAGGGCCTGCCAGCCGTACTCATGGCTCTTGAGCCAACCGCGATAGGCCAACAGCGCGTGGCCGCAGTTATGGATGTAGAGCTTGCGCGCAGTAAACCGCCGGAAGTTGTGATGCGCGGTCATACAGGCGATCTGCGGGACGGCGCCCTTGAAGCCGTCGGCATCAACCGGCAGTTCTTTGTAAGGTTCGACGCGGATCAAACCGATGTCCTGCGCGCGCATTTCCGGATCGGGCGGGGGCACCATGCGGCCGATGACGGTATCAACAAAACCGACCTGCGTGTTGAAATAGTCGCGGGCGGCGGCCGGAACGTGATCGGCAACCATCTCACGCACGATGCCGGCGGCGTTCTTCAGGTTTTCACAGAGGATGACGTTCAGCGGCGGGGCGGCGGCAGCGGCGCGGCAGGCGATGCCGGCGGCCAGATTCGGCGCGACGAATTTCAGCGCCCGCGCGCCGACGGCGGTGGCGGCAATCGCCGCCGTCGTCAGAGCCTCCTGCACGGCGGCGGAATCGTCAGCCGGGATGCCGCCGACCGGCGCCACGGTGGTTTCATCGGTGTCGTTATTGAAGACGGCCTGCAGGTGGTAGCTGCCGGTTTGATTGAGATAATCGATGAGTTCGCGATCAATGTCGACGAAGTCAACGCGCAGGCCGGACTCGGCAAAGAGTTGTCCGATGAAACCCCGCCCGATATTGCCGGCGCCAAAGATTACGGCATTTCCCATGGCGTTCTATTGTGTCTCTTTCTTCTCGGTGTTGTCAAGCGCGCTGTCCCCGGCATCCGATTTGTCCGGTTCGACTTCCGGGACGGGGACGATCTCAAGGACGTCACCACTGGTATCGCCATCCTCCGTCTTCTCAAGCTTCCGGCGTTCTTCCTTGCCGATACTCGCCGGGTCGACAGGCTTCTTGGTGTCCCGAATCAAGTCCTTGAAGAAGGCCCACTTCTCCCACTCGTAATCGTCCAGGGTGCCAATCATACGACGGACAAACAAGCGGCGAAAGAACCCGATCTTGATGATCTCCGCGCGGACGCGGATGTCGACGCCGCCGGTCTCCCACCAGTAGTAGCCGTTGGCATCCAGAGCAATAACCTTCCCGTCGGTCTGCGCTCGAGTGATGTCAATGCGCTTGCCCTCGAACGAGACGTCCGCTTCGAGTTTGGTTATCTTGGCGGCGTCGTCCGGCGAGATCACACGCCCCAGGACGGGCACGGCGCGGACGATGCGGAAGAAATCATTGATCAAAGGGATTTTGTAGATGGTCGCCTCGGCAATGCCGATGCGACCGCCGCCGTGGATGAACAGCTCGCCGTCCTTCCGGTGCACCAGGTCGAGCAGGAACCGGCCGGTCAACCGGCCGCGCATCGATTTGGAGTCCGGCGTCCGGCGGAACTGAGCCAGTTCCGCGTGCAGCAGATTCAGCACGACCTTGCTGGTGCGCTTTTTCGTGTCGTACTGCAACTGACCAAACAACTTGCCGTCATAGAGCCGGCCCTGCAGATCGCGGACCCCCCAGACCCCGTCCTGGAAGAAAATTTTGGCGCTGACATTGGGGATTTCCCACTTCGGGCTTGCCGTCTTCGAGTCCGATTTCTTCTTGTCGCCATCCTTCGCAATCGAGCCCACCAGCATCTTCTCTGCTTTCGCCTTCATGGAAAAGGTGTCGTAGGCGTATACCGCATCGCCGCCCGCGTTAACCAACTGGAACGGGCCGGATTTTAGCTGTTTGCAGCGGATGTTCTTCGCCTGCCAGGAACTGCCCTCGTAGGTAAAGTCGCCGCTAACGTCGGCGGCCGTCGTCTCATTGTAACGGGCTTCTTTGATTTCGAAGGAGGCCTTCGTTTCGCGATCTTTGGTACTGGTTCTGAAGATGCATTGACGCAGCTCGAGACCAGACGCAAAGACCGCTTTCGGCGCCCCCAGGCGGGTGTGCACTGCATCGTCCTTAAGTACTGTGGTGAAGGAGGTCTTGGCCGCGGACACATTCTGGGGCAACCATTCGACGCCGTCCAGGTCCCCCTTGATGGTCAGCGCGTCGTCCCGCCAGTTGACCGCAGCAGTGAGGGCTTTGGCTCTGGTTATCTCCTTCTCGTTGCCGGTACGGCCGTAGACGTGGCTGACGCCCCGGGCGACGCCCATGGTTTCCACCTGGCCGTCTTTGATCTCGAGGCGCGGCAGTGCGGTCGCGCCGAGCCGCAGGCGTTCGTTATCGCCCATGCCGACCACGACCGACTTGCACTTGAGTTGCTTGAGAACGACGTCCTTCATATCGGATTCCAGTCGGAGATCCGGCTGTGCGAAGGTAACGTTGCCGATGGCGGCGCTGGTGCCGCTGAAGTGTGCCTGCAGGGATTCGGGAGTCACTTTGAAATCGGTCGCCTTGACGTCTCTATAGATCCAGCCGAGATGGTCGATCCGTTCGGCGTTCGCCTGGATCGAGACAAGATCCGGAGTGAACAGCAGGTGCGCGCGGGCGCCCTGCCCTTTGAAGTCCTGCCAGCTGGCGAAGGGCGCCTCGACGCGGACGCCGACCTTGTAATCAGCCGCCCGTTTCAGGGCGGCGTGACCGCTGGCATGGACATAGGGCGTCTGTTTGAAGGACCAGCCCTGACGGGCCAGCATGCCCTTCCATTGCTTCATGATCAGGGTCATCACCGCGTTCGTATCGAAGTTGCTCTCGAGATCAAACCGGACACTGGGGTTCTCCCGTGGAAAGCTGTAGGCGATCTGTCCAATCGCCGGGGCGCCGTTGCGGTAGATCTCGAGCCGATCGACCAGCAACAGCCGCTGGTTGAAATCGATCACGGTGGTGCCCTGCATGGCACTGACAAAGACACCGTTGAAGCGGAACGAAGTGGCGGCCATGTCGCCTTCGAGCACAGCCTGCGGCCCGTCGTCGTTGTGCCAGCGATAAAGGTCCATGTTCAGGCGGGGACGGGCCAGCGGCGAGAACTCGAACATCTGCCAGGCGTCGGTCAGGTCCCGACGAAACTTCTGGTCTCTGGAAAACAGCCGGAAGACCCGGGGATCGCCGGCGAACGCAGCGCGGACGAAGAGGTCCTTGTGCCTGGTCGAGTAGTGCACCCGGCCGCGCAGATCGTAGTCGGGACCGAGCACCGCGACAACGGAGGGGATTTCGATCTCCCCGGCGCGATAGTTGACTGTGGCCTTGGCATTGCGTACCGGCGCTTCGACATAGACCACATCACGCACCGTGGCATCCAAGGTGTAGTCGCCGGCCTTGAGATCGTGCCGGTCCGCCCGGTGAATCGTGAGGTCCAGCCGGGGCGGCGGACCGTCGAAACGAAAATCCCGGATGTGTTTGAGCATCTCGGGAGCGACGGCCCGGAGGACTTTGCCGGGGTAGGTACGGACAGCGACGGCCCCGGTGAACCGTCCGCTTCCGCGGTCCAGCCGGCCCGTCGCCTGGACGTATTCATCGTCTTCGATATCAAGCCGCAGCTTGTCGATCTGGATCGCGTCGGGCCGGAGTCCGGCATCCAGTTCGGCCCGGGTGAGGTACAGTCCGTTGTACAGCAGGTTGCGGGCGGCCAGCGCCAACTCGAGCTGCGTTTGTTCCGGCTGGTCCAGGTCGCTGTTGACTGCCACCGTGAGTTCAACCGGTCGCCCCGGGGCGGTCTGCAGCCCGACCTCCCTGACTTCATCGAGAACGCGATGGACGACGGGCGGGATTTTGTCCAGCAGGGGCTTGACCGTCAGCGGCTGTTTCGGCGCGGTCGGATCATGGGTCCACCGCAGGATCGTCCGTCGTACCCGGACATTCACGCCTTCGTAGACGACCGCGTCGGCATCGATCTCCGCGAAGCGCAGTTCATCGGGTGCGGCGGAGGAGTAGTCGCGGACCAAGGTGATGTTCAGGTGTTTCACCTTGACCGGGACGTAGTCGCCGGAACCGTCGGGCCCGGGGTGTTCCAGGGGCATCCAGATCCGGCCGTCGCGCGCGACGATCTGCCGGATTTTCTTGGTTTCATTGAATATCTGGGACGGCGCGATACTGAGCCGGACCTCGTTGAACTGGGCGAGCTTGTAGGCACCGAGCTCCCGGTCGCGAACGGTCAGTTGATCAATCACAATCCCATTCAGCAGGCCGGCCTTGACGCCGCCGACTTCGCTGTAGATGCCGTCGTCGGCCAGTCGGTCCACGATATAGCGGCGCACCACAAAGCGAGGCAGGCCGGCGGTCTCACAGTAGACATCGATGGCAACCGCCAGAAGGACGAGAATGGTCAAACTCCACAGGAGCCAGGTCAGCGCCTGACGGAGCCGTCGCAGGAGGCGTTTTCGAAGGTGCAGGCTCATACTGATACAATATCACCGATTTATTTGAATCAAACCGGCAGCCCGCCCCGGCGAGCCCCGAAGAATCAGGGCGCCGTCAAGGGCAAATCAGCATCGTCACCGGCGGCCTCGGCCCTCGTACATTTCCGGGCCCTCAGCTTCGTTGTTCTTTTCCTCAAACAGCTCCCTGTGGGCGGCGGCCGGACCGGGTTGAGAACCAGAACTGCTCCCGGCAAAATGCCGACTGATTTCGGCGCCAGCCCTGCCGGCTGTCGCCGCCACCAGCATGCCGACGACGGCGCCGGCGATATGCGCCAGAGGTACGGGCACAAAGCGGGTGCTCGGGGCGAACACGGCCTGACCGCTGAACTCGTAGATAATCTTGGCGGTGATCGCCGCCAGCGCCGCCCCGGCCGCCGCCGCACCGAGCCAGTCACGACGAATCCAGGCCCGACGGGCGACGGCGGTCATCAGCATGGCATACAGCGCGCAGTCGATGCCGGAGAGGCCGCTGTAGGCGGTCAGCTCCGGCTGCAGCAGATAGACCGCCCAGGAAATGATGACCGACGAAATACCGACGCAAAGAAGGGTGCGCCGCAGGCCGACGAAGCGGAGGCAAACCACCCACGGGATAACGAAGCCGCAGACGGACCACAGCCAGTGACTCCAGGTGAAGTGCACCCAGTGGCCCGTGAGCAGGCGCCAGGCCTGACCGTGCTCGAGGCCGTCGCGCGTCAGAATCAGGACCTCCTGAAGGGGCGGCAGCAGCTGAACTGCTGCCGCCGTGACGACCAGGAGGAGGAGAACGAAGGCGCCCGGCAGCCCTGCCGGAACAAGGCTGGACGAACCGGTGAATGCCGTCGGTTCGCCATGATTGGACTGCGGCCCCGACCAGCGGCAGGCGGAGTCATCGGTTGGCAGCGTTTGCGACACAGCCTACTCCCGGTTGTCGGTCTGCTGTTGCCGCCGCCGGCGAGCCGCCAGAGCCAGAGGTGCGAGAGATCCGAGCCCGAGAATCGTCAGACTGAAGGGATCAATGGCGCCGCCGCCACCGCCGCCCCAGCTGCGGGACGACCGCGAGATGTGCGAGGCCGGCCGGGAGAAGGCCTGCTGCTGCTGATCAACGCGATAGCTCTGGATCGGCTGCGCGGCGCGGGCGGCGCGGGCAGCGGCCTCGGTCTGCGTCCGCCGCAGGTTTTTACGGTCGATGCCGTGCTTGGCAAACTCAGCGTCATCGACGAGGATCATCGATGTTTCGTCGGTGACCAATTGGAATTGAACGCCCAGGTCGCGGATGACGTTGTCGGCCTCTTTCGCGGGCGTCCGGCCAATGCTCTTCATGAGTCTGGTCTTCTCGATCCGGCTCATCGCCCAGAGGCGTTCCAATTCCGGGTTGTCCTTGTCCATTTCCGGGAAGTTGAAGGAGGCGCTGTAGATCTTGTCCTGACCCGTGAGCCGCGCTTTCAGGACCACCTTGCCTTGACCCGGCCGGCGGTAGCGACCGAAAATCACGAGTTGCTGGCCGTTGTAGACCTTGCCGATGACGCCGTCCGTCGTGTTGTGGACATCGCCGCCGGAGATTTTCAGTTCGGCGTCGTGCAGGCAGGCGTGGGTGATCTTATTCTTGGCCAGCATGATCTGGCCGACGATGTCGTCATCATTCGAGATGCCGGCGTAGAACCCGCCGCTGGCATCGGCGATGGTGCGCATGAGCGGCCAATTGGCGCTGTTGCCCATGAGGAAGCCGAAGACGCGCACGTCGTACTTCTTCATCAGCTTGTAGAACGCCTCGGGGTTGACCTGGCCGGTATTGGTCACAGCGTCCGTCACCAGGATCAAGCTGGTGGCACGATCCGCGTCCAGTTTCGACAGGGCCATCCGGATGCCGGCATACATGTTGGTGCTGCCGCGCTGGCGGAGGGCCTTAACTTTGGCAATGGCGTCGGTGACGTTCGGTTTGGTGGCCTTGGTCCAACCGACCAGTTCGTCGGCCTGATCAGCAAACGTGATGATCCGGAAACGGTCGTTCTGCCGCAAGCGGGCGAGGGCTTTGGCAACGCCTGCCCCCAGGGTGTGAAGTTTGGTGGCCATACTGCCGGAGACATCGAGCACGAAAAGGTAATCGGCGCCGCCGGTCAAGGGGGCCAGATCAACCCCCGGCGTCACAATCATCATAAAGGTGCCCGCCTTGTTCCTGTCGGCGCGATAGGGGATCACCTCAACGCGGCCCGGCAACCCCTGTTTCAAACGGTAGTAGACCACTACGTCCCGATTGAGCTTGGCATTCTGTTCTTCGGCGGTAACGCGATAGTGACCGGCGGCGATCTTTTGGGCGACGGGCGCCTGCGGCAGGCCTTTGACGCGAACCGCTGTCACCGGCCAGGCGGATTTCAGTACAAGGTTCAAGGAGAAACGGTCGTCGACCTCTTCGTTGCCGGTCCAGAACGCCTGGCCGTCATCCGTGCCGCCATGTTCCAGCGGATACACGTAGCGGCCCATGCCGGCGTCGATCGTCAACGGCTGGTAATAGACGAAGCGCACGTCCGTCGTGGTCGTGGCCCGCACCGGCGAGACCGAGATGCGGAAGTGTTTGTAGGTCTCTTTCTCCGCCAGGCCGGCGTCCTTGCCTTGCTGTTTCTGCTCTTCATAGATCTTTCCGGCCCGTTGTCTGGCGACGACTTCGCCTTTGATCTCCTTCTCCCCGATGTAGATGCTGATCTCCGAGAGACTGGCGCTCTCGGGCACGGGGAATTGGTAGACGGCTTCGAGGTCCTTGCCGTTCGGGTTGTAGAAGGTCTGTCGGACTTCCGTCCGGGCAAAGCCGTTGTTGATCACGACATCGACGTGGTGATTGCGGATGCGAATGTCCTGATCGGCGGGGTCGACCGGTTTGAGCACACCGGCGGCGTTGGCCGAAACCGACAGCACCACCAGGACGGTCAGCAGGTTGAGGAGTCTCATGTTGTCACTCCGCGTTGGGGTTGAATGGTCCGGCCGGCTCATTCCGGCAATTCCAAGAATCGGTAGCACCGGCGGTGCCAAGAGCGGCAGTCACACATGTAACAGCTTCCAAAAAGACGGTTTACAAAGTTCCAGAGCCCCCCGCGGACCGGGTGGCGGCGGGCCCGACATGCACTGAACGAACAGGCCATGCGCATTCAGTGTTTGCCAGCCGGCAGGTCCGGAAGTACGACGTTTGTCTTTCGCGGGCGCGCACAGTTTGTAAAGCCGGGGGAACGGGAGTAGGTTATGGTTTTACTGAGATTTCAGGTATATCGCATGCCTAACATATTGAGCGCGACAAACAAGGGTGGTTGTTACAACCCCGATGAACAAAGATTTTCCCCATACAGGCGGACTGCGGGTGTATTTTCTGGGCTCCGGCGACATTGCCGTCCCGACACTTGCAGCCCTCCTGGCCAACAGCAAGATCCAATTTGTAGGTTGCGGCACGCAACCGGACCGACCGCAGGGGCGTAAACGGAAGTTGACGGCGACCGCCGTCGGCCAATATGCGGCTGCTCACGGGATTGAGGCGGACAAGCCTGACTCCGTGAACACCGCGGACTTCCGCCGGCGGTTGGCTTCGTTGCAGCCGGACCTGATCCTGGTTTTTGCCTTTGGCCAGATTCTTACCGAAGCACTCCTGGATCTCCCGCCGCTCGGCTGCATAAACATTCACGCGTCTCTCCTACCCAGGTACCGCGGCGCGTCTCCAGTCCATGCAGCCATTCTCGCGGGAGACAAGGAAACCGGAATCACCATCATGAAGATGACGAAAGGCCTGGATTCCGGCCCGGTCTACGATCAGCGCCGTCTGGCGCTGAACGGAAGCGAAGATGCCGGGACGCTGTCGGAGAAGCTTGGTCAACTGGCAGCCGACCACGTTTGCGATATCCTGACGGCGATTGCAGCGGGCGCGCTGGCGCCCCAGCCGCAGGACGAGGCCCTCGCCAGCCTCGCACGCAAACTCCGTAAGAAAGACGGTCTGATTGACTGGACTGAATCGGCGACTCAAATCGAACGCAAGGTTCGGGCCTTCCGCCCCTGGCCCGGCGCCTGGTGTCGGCTTGCCCGCGACACCCGCAAACGCTCCAAACGGGCAATGAAAATTACGATTACCGACGCCGCTGTGGCCCCCGACCCGGAGACGCATCCGGCCGGCACGGTCATCCAGGCAGACAAACACGGCTGGAGTGTTGCCTGCGGCGAAGACGCATTGGAAATCCGGAAACTGATCCCCGAAGGCAAGCGGGAGATGAGCGGTACCGACTTCATCCGGGGATTTCCAATCAAGTTGGGAACTTCCCTTCATGAAACAGATCATTGTAAACTCCGAGAACCTGCAAACGCGGATTGCTCTGGTCGTTGATGGTCGCATAGAAGAGTACTACATCGAGCGCGAAGGAACCCGGCGCATTGTCGGCTCCATATATAAGGGCCGCATCCGCAATCTCGAGCCCTCCCTGCAGGCGGCATTCGTCGACATCGGCTTCGATAAGAACGCCTTTCTTCACTACTGGGACATGATCCCGGCGACCAAGGAACTCCTCGAAGGCACCGCCGACGGCGATGACGACGATAACGCCGGCAGCAAGCGGAAAGACCGCGGGCGTTCCGGCAAGAACCGCAGCGACGACAACGACGACAACGAATCCGACGGGCAGCAGGAGTCGGGCCGCAGCCGCGGCCGCGGCCGCGGCCGCCGGCGCAGGAACCGGGATCAGCAGAACGACAACCG
>CAYLNH010000002.1:0-54545 GCA_964384625.1 uncultured Lentisphaerales bacterium | reverse complement strand
GAATCAGCAGAACAACAACCGGAATCAGCAGAACAACAACCGGAATCAGCAGAACAACAACCGGAATCAGCAGAACGACAACCGGAATCAGCAGAACAACCGGGAGCAGCCGAACGGCGATAAGTCGAAGCAGTCCCGGTCTCGGTCTGCCGGCAAGTCCCAGTCCGCCGACCAGCCCAGGTCGCCGGGCTCCGACGCCCGACAGCAGGCGGGCAAATCAGCCTCTCCCGCCGCCGTGATGGCCGACAGCGTTCCGGAACCCGGCAATCGAACCGGCTTTTCCACGACGATCAAGAAGTTTTTGACCGGTCGTTTTTTTGCCTCCCGCGAGGGCGAGGAGTCGGCTCCGACAACGCCGGCAGCGACGGCGACAAAAGAATCGTCGTCCAACCCGCGATCTGATCACGGCTCCGATAACCGGCAGAACAGACAAGACAAACAGGACGGCAACAGCGGCAACCGCAGCCGCGGCGGCGAGAATCAGAGGGAACGGAATTCGGGCGGCAACCAAGGCCGGAACCAGAACCAGGACAACCGGAATCAAGGCGGTGGCCGGGGCCGGAGCAAGAATCAGGACAACCGGAATCAGGGCGGCAACCGGGATCGCGACACCGACCGCGGCGACGGCCGCCGGAACAGCCGCGACGGCAAATCCAACCGCGGCAACCGCAGATCGAATAACCGCCGCCGCAAGCACCGGCCGCGGCGAGATTTCGACCTCGACGAGATCCCGAAGAAATTCGCCGTCGGCAGCGACGTCGTCGTCCAGGTTTCCAAAGGCATGATCGGCGACAAGGGCCCGCGGGTGACGACGAACCTGAGCATTCCCGGCCGCTACGTCGTGCTGCTGCCGAACTCGACGCATCGCGGCGTTTCACGCCGAATCGAGAACCGCAATGAACGCGGCCGCCTGCGGCAGATGATTCAGAAGGCGGATCTGCCCAAGAACATGGGGCTGATCTGCCGCACCGCGGCGGAGGGGTTGTCCGAGGAGGAGCTTGCCGGCGACATCGCCTACCTAGTTGAGAAATGGGAGATGGCCGAACGTCTGCGCCGACGTCGGGCGCCCGTCTGCGTCTATCAGGAGCCCAATCTTCTCGAGCGCTGTCTGCGCGACTTTCTGGGCGAGCACGTCGACGAAATCGTGGTCGACTCCGAACGCGACTACAAGGCGGTCCTGCGCCACCTGAAGTATATCGAGAAGGAACGCCGGCCTCGGGTACGGCAGTACGACAAGGCGACACCGCTCTTTGAGCACTACAAGATCTCCGAGCAGATCAGTAACCTGTTCCGCCGGAAGATCACCTTGGCCAGCGGGGCTGAGGTCTGCTTCGACGAGACCGAGGCGCTGATCGCTGTCGACGTCAACTCCGGCAAGAGCCGCGGCGGCAAGGACCACCCGGAAACGATCCTGAACACGAACCTGGAAGCAGCCGAGGAAATCGGCCGGCAACTGCGCATCCGCAATGTCGGCGGCCTGGTTGTGATCGACTTCATTGATATGCGTTCGCGGAAGGATCAGCAGAAAGTCTACCGAAAGATGCGGGAGATCTTGAGTCGCGACCGTGCGAAGAGTAAGATACTGCCGCTTTCCCGTCTGGGTCTGATGCAGATGACGCGGCAGCGCGAACACGCCAGCCTGCAGAAGGCGGTGTACGAACCGTGCCACTACTGCGGCGGCCGCGGGCTGGTAAAATCATCGACCACCATCAGCGTCGAGATCCAGCGGCGGCTGCAGGAAGTCATGCGGCGCAATCAGAACCAGCGGGTGCCGCTGCGCGTCACCGTGCATCCCCGGGTGCTGCAGCGGTTGAAGCACGAAGACGCCGACATCCTCGACGCCATGGAACACGAGCACGGCGGCGAATTGACCTTCCGGGCCGACGAAGCGGTCCATCAGGAGGAGTTTCACGTAATCAACACCGAAACCGGAAAGGAATTGTAGCATGCAGTACGACGGCAATGGAGCACTGATCACCACAGCGATTCCCGAGTTGGGGGAACCGAAACGCGGCAAGGTCCGTGATATCTACGATCTGGGTGACAGCCTGCTGCTGGTCGCCAGCGACCGCCTGAGCGCGTTCGACGTGGTCATGCCGAACGGCATCCCGGACAAAGGCAAGGTGTTGACCTCGATGGCGGCGTTCTGGTTCGAGTGGCTCGACTGGATGCCCAACCATGTCATCGCCACGGACGTCAAGGACTTCCCGGACAAGCTGCAGCCGTACGCCAAAGACCTGGAGAAACGCTCCATGCTGGTGAAGAAGTGCGAACCGTGCCTGGTCGAATGCGTCGCCCGCGGCTATCTCATCGGCTCCGGCTGGAAAGACTACCAGAAGACCGGCAAGGTCTGCGGCATCGAATTGCGCCGCGGCTACTCGATCGCCGACAAGCTCGACAAACCGCTCTTCACCCCGGCGACCAAGGCCGAGGCCGGCAACCACGATGAGAACATCTCCTACGCCCGCACCGTGGAAATCGTCGGCGCCGAAACCGCCGCAAAGCTCCGTGACCACACGCTGGAGATCTACACCAAAGCCGCGGACTTCGCCCGCGACCGCGGCATCATCATCGCCGACACGAAATTCGAGTTCGGCTTTTTAGACGACGAATTGATCCTGATCGACGAGGTATTGACCTGCGATTCCAGCCGTTTCTGGCCGGCTGAATCCTATGAACCCGGCAAGAACCCGCCGAGCCTGGACAAGCAATATGTCCGCGACTGGCTCGAGACGCTGGATTGGGACAAAACGGCGCCGGGCCCGGAACTGATCCCTGAGGTGGTGGAACGCACCCGCGAGATCTACCTCAAGGCATTCGAGCAGTTGACCGGCAGCAAACTCTGAAGCGGCAGGACGACGATCCGATGGCGACCTGGACCCAACGACTGACGGCGGCTCTGCTGCTGCTGGCCCTCGGCGCCGGTGCGGCGCCGAATTCGCCGGCCTGGCGTTGGGTCCATGAAGCCGCCGGGATCAACCAGCTGACGCTGCGGGCAGAAGTCTACTTCGAGCGCGGCCGGTACGCGACTGCCGAGCAGAACTTCAAGCGGATCTACCGCGGCGCCAGGCGCCTGCAGAACAAGGGGCTGGCACTGTACGGCATGGGCATGTGCCGCTACCATCGCGGCCGCTACCCTGATGCCGCCAAGACCCTCCGACAGGCCATCACCTACTACGCGAACTACATCCCGTTTCACGCCGCGCTCGCCACGGAGTACAAGATCGCAGCGGAGTATCTGGATGGCAAACGCTATTTCCTCGGCCTGTTTTCACACACCAAAGAAGCCGCCCGGGCCTACGACCACATCTGGCAAACTGCGCCGTACAGCCGGACGGCGCCGCCGTCATTGTACCGCCGCGCACTGATCGAGCTGCGCCGGCGCGACGGCCGCGAACGCGGCAAGGAGTGGCTCGAACTGTTTCTCACGCGCTACCCCGATCACGAGTTGGCGCCGAAAGCCCGGCTCAAGCTGATTACCGTTCTGGTCGTCGAAGCGGCGCGCTCGGAAGGGGATGCTCTGAATCTGCGGCGGGCCCGGCATGAAACCGAGCTGCTCCGGCGCCTGCACCCGGAGAGCAAAAGCCTGAAACAGGCGGAACGCCTCATCGCCGACGGCCGCGAAATCGAAGGCGACCACCTGATGTTCCTGGGCGGGTTCTACCGCGAACCGGTAACCAATCGGCCGCGTGCCGCCCGACGGTACCTGGAAGCAGTCGCCGCCGGCTTCCCCGAGCGGGCGGCCCTGGCCGAAGCGCGCCTGCTCGGCATTCCGAAACTGCCGCCCTACCGCTTCGACGAAACCGACGCCGAAACCGGCGGCAACGGCAACGCGGACACCGCACCATGAGCCGGACACTGCTGGCCATTCTACCGTTTTTCCTGCTCGCCGGCTGCCTCGGCTACCGCCTGGGACCGATCACCAATCCCGAGCTGCAGACCATCGCCGTGGCCAAGGTTGAAAACCTGACGGACGAACCGCGCCTCGGCATCGAAGCCGACTCGCTGATCCGCAATCGCATTGTCACCGACGGCTCGCTCCGGCTGGTGCCGCGCTCCCGGGCGGACGGCGTCCTGCAGGCGCGCGTGATCGCCTACAAGAACAGCTCCGCCGGCTCACGCAAACTGCAGTCCAACGACCCGGACCAGGAGGTCTACACCACCAGCATCTTCCGCGTTACGGTCGAAGTCGAGTACGCCGTCAAGCTGTCTGCGGCCGACGGCAAGACGAAGGTCAAGAAACGCGTTGCCAAGGGGACGGCCGAGTACAACGACCTGCTGGACCTGGAAATCGCGAAGCGGGACGGGATGCGCCAGGCCCTGCACGAAGCCGCCAAAGAGATCGTGCGGGATATCACGGAAGTCTGGTGACCCCCTTCAGAAAGCGCGATGCGCCGCGCGGATGACAGTGCCCGGACGTTCCGGTTCAATGGTGTAATACCCGGACAGCCCGGCCGGCAGCAGACACAGCCGCCCCGGCTGCAGGACCTCGCTGACCCCCCCCGCCGTCACTGTCAGCGGCACGTCCACGGCGACCAGCAGATGGCAGGAATTCGGCGTGACCCGATCGTGCAGTTCGGCCACCAACCGGATTTCCTCAACGGTGAATTTGGGGCAGTTCAGCAGCAGCGGCAGTTTGCGGTTGCGGCTGACGACGCCGGACTCCGCGCGGATCCGGGGCATGGTGCGATCCTTGAAATTAATCAGGTCGCGCGCGGTCTCCGGATCGCCCACGGGGGTCGCTGCCGGGTCCTCCGGCATCCCGTCACTCGGCAACACATAGCTGCTGCCCGCATTCTGTTCGATCGCGAGGATCACGTTGCCGGCGCTGAGACCGTGGATGCGGCCGGTCGGCAGGTAGTAGCTGTCGCCGGGGCTCGCCTCGAACTCCCAGAGCAAGGTATAGAACTCGGCGGTGCCGAAGCGGGACACGACCTGCTGCTGCGTGCTGCTGCCTTTCAGTTCCGCCCAGATCCGCGCTTCCGGCGACGCCCCGACCACATGCCAGAACTTGGTCTGCCCGGCGGCCGCCGGGACGCCGCGGCAGCCTTCCGCGGGGTGGAGCTGCAGCGCAATCGGCTTGCTCGTGGCGAAAAACTTCACGCGCAGCGGAAAGCGCGGCAGCGGCCGAGCCGTGCGGCCAACGTAGGCCGCACCCTGCCGCGTCAAATCCTGCAGCGTCGTGCCTGCCAGGGGACCATTGGTCACCACGGACTGACGGTCGCCGTCGTCAAGCAACTGATAGGATTCGGCTACCTGCCCCGAACTTAACCCATAGAAGTCCCGCAACAGGTCTCCGCCCCAGTCTCGGCTGCAATCAACCGCGGCAAAGCATATCGGGTAGAGATCCGGTTTCATAATTTTCCTATAATTTCCTGGATTACGCTAAAAATCAAGAATGTGAAATGATAAATTAGATTCAGGAGGAAAAAGGAGGCTCTTCCGGATCAACCATTTGCGTGGTTGGTCGTCGTGTGCACTCCATCCCCGTCAGGCAGCGGTTGCTGCCGTCGTCGGGAATGGCCTGCACCGGGAGGCACAAGAAAGGAGGCAAGATAACGCAACCTCATGGAGGCAAGAAGGTTGCGCGCCTGCCACCAGGCTGTTCACGCCATTGCTGTGGATCGGTCCCAGACCGTTCCGGCATGGGCGGTGAAAGCTTGCTTTCCGAACTTCTGCCCCTGAGCTTTCCTTTGGCGGAAAATCTCCGCCTGTCCGTGCAATTGACGTGACAGACCAATCCGAAGGAAGGTGAACATGGCCGAGAAAGACAAGAAGGACACGGCAAAAACACAAACCCACGTCATCATCGGGCGCTACCTGATTCGGGGCGTTGTGCTGGTGCTTGTGTTGCTGGCGTGTCTGTCGGTCGTCTCGTATGATCCACAGGATACGCAGATTCTGCACGGCGGTTTCAGCCCGTCGAGCAACATCCAGAATTGGATCGGGCGCTTCGGCGCCTGGTTTGCCGCGGGCGCCTTCTCCAGTATTGGTCTGGCCGTCTTTCCCAGTCTGCTTCTGGCCCTGCTTTGCGTCGGCGTCCGGCTGCTGGGCCGCGGCGTCCGAAATATCCGGTTCAGCTATTTCCTCGGCCTGCTGCTGTTCAGTTGGGGCTGCGCCATGTTCATCGGCATCTTTCCGGACCTGCTGCCGAACTGGACGTCCGATCTGAATCTGAGTCAGACACCCGGCGGTGTGATCGGGCAGCGGTTCTGCGCGCCCGCCACCGAGCTCTACCCCGGCGGCTGGATGTCCTACGTCGTCAATCCGGTCGGTTCCATCATCATCACCGTAACGATGATGCTGCTCGGGCTTGTGGTTATCTGGTTTTTTGACTGGCAGGAACACAGCCGCAATCTGCTGGCCTGGGCCCAGGAGGCCTGGGTCTCGCACCGCACCTATACCTACAAGCCCCAGGCCCCGACGGTCGACTACGAACCGGCCTATCAGGAACCCGAGCCCGAACCCGAACCCGAGCCCGAGCCCCGGCCGGCCCCCGTCAAACAGCCTGTGGCAGCCGTCAAACCCGCCGCCAAAGCCGACGACCGGCCGCCCCGCAAAGACGGCAACCCCTACGCCAATTTCCGGCTGCCCAGCATCAAATTGCTCAATGAACTGCCGGCCCGCACCTCGCTGTTCGACCCGCGCGAACTCAACGCCAAGAAACAGTGCCTGCAGCAGACGCTGGAGAGCTTCGGCATCGACGCCTCGGTCGGCGAAGCCACGTGCGGTCCGCGCGTAACGCTTTTCGAAATCAAGCCCGCACCCGGCGTCAAAGTGGAACGCATCAGTTCCCTGCAGAACAACATCGCCATGAACCTCAAGGCCGAAAGCCTGCGCATTCTGACGCCGATCCCGGGCCGGGATTCCGTCGGCATCGAAGTCCCCAATACGAAGGCGTCGCAGGTCCACCTACGCGAAATTCTGCAGAGTTCGGCCTGGCGCGGGACCAAGACCGCCCTGCCGATCTGTCTGGGCAAAAGCATCGACGGCAAGCCGGTCATCCTCGACCTGGCCCGGGCTCCGCACCTGCTCATCGCCGGCGCCACCGGCAGTGGTAAATCGGTCTGCATCAATACGCTGATCATGAGTCTTCTCTACCGCTTCCGCCCGGACGAACTGAAGATGATCCTGGTGGACCCGAAGGTCGTCGAGTTCACGCCCTACAGCAACCTGCCCCATCTGGTGACCCCCGTGGTCAATGACGTCAAGAAGGTGCCGCTCGCGCTCAACTGGGCCGTCAACCAGATGGAGTACCGCTACAAGGTCCTGTCAAAAGTCGGCGTCCGCAACATCGCCTCCTTCAATGCCCGCAAGCTGCCGGCCGAACCGGTGCTCGACGACGACGACAATCCGATCCCGGACAAGCTGCCGTATATCGTCATTGTCATCGACGAGTTGGCGGACATCATGATGACGGCCAAGCAGGAAGTGGAGACTCTGCTGGCGCGCATCGCCCAGATGGCCCGGGCCGTGGGCATCCACGCGGTCATCGCCACGCAGCGGCCGTCGGTCAACATCATCACCGGCGTCATCAAAGCGAACTTCCCGACCCGCATCGCGTTCCAGGTGACGTCGGTCACGGATTCCCGGACGATCATCGACGGCAAAGGCGCCGAGATGCTTCTGGGCCGCGGCGACATGCTGTTCAAGGCGCCGAGCGGTTCGAAACTGGCGCGCGTCCAGGGCTGTCTGGTGAACGACGACGAGATCGAACGCGTCGTCGACTTTGTCGGCGGCCAGGCGGAAGCCGAGTATGCCGAAGACATTTTCAAGTTCAAAGAGAACTCCGGCGGCAGCGGCGGCGGCGGCGGCGCCCCGGGCGACGGCGGTTTCACCGAGAAGGAAGAGGCGCTCATCCAGCAGGCGATCGAGATCATCATGCGCGACCGCCGGGCCACCACCAGTTATATCCAGCGCAGTCTGCGCATCGGCTACAACAAAGCGTCCATCATCATCGAGGAACTGGAGCGCCGCGGGGTTGTCGGCCCGCAGATCGGCACGGCGCCGCGCGAAATCCTGGTGTCCGCCGAAGATGTCGGTCTGGAGATCGGCGAGGACGACGGCGAGGACGCCGACACGGACAGCAATACGGAAGACTAAACCAGGGACCGAACCATGAGCCAAACCGAATCGACACCGGATCGTGGGCCGCGCCAGCAGCGCCTGGGACTGAGTTGGACACTCGGCTCGGCCGCGGCTCAGAACGAACCCACACCGGCGCCGGAAGCCGTACTGGAACCGGCCGCCGCCAAGCAGAATGTTTCCCTTGAGGAAGCCATCAAAACCGAGGAGCCCGCGATGGAAAACCAAACGCCGGACGTCACTCCCGAACCCCAGCTCAAGATCAAGCTGGAAAAACCCGAACCCCAGGTCGACGCCGTGGAGACACCGGCGGAGATCCCCAAACCCAAACTGCGACTGACCCAGGAACCGGCGGACGCGGAGGAGCCCGACACGCAGATCGTCACGAATACCCGGGCACCGGACGCCGAGCCGGCTGCGGCGCCGGAAGCGACACCGATTGAGGAGCCGGACGACAACGGCACGATCATTCTCGACAAACGCCCCGACCCGGTCGCGGCCACGCCGAAGACCGATCGCCTGGAAACCGCCGCCGCCGCCCCGGCCGACAGTCTCGGCGGCAAACTCGCCGAGGCCCGGGAATCCCGCGGCCTGAGCATTGCCCAGGTCGCCGAAGACACACGCATCAGTGCCGACTACATCAAGGCCCTCGAAGCCGAGGACTTCGATAATCTGCCGCTGGCGGCGATCTATGTGAAATCCTATCTCAAAACGCTGGCCCGCCGTTACGGCCTGCCCCATGAGGAACTGGTCGCGGAGTACGAGGCCCGCATGGCCGATCCCAGACCGGCGGCCGCCCGCGAGGAACCTGCAGCCGATGCCTCGCCGGCCGGTGACGCCCCGGCTGCGGCCGACAAACCGCAGGCGAAGGGCAAAGAAAAGGCGAAAGAGAAGAAACCGAAGCGCCGCAAAAAGGCCTCGCACCCGGTGAAATCCGAGCGCAACCTCAAGCGCTACAGCCTGGCCATGGCCGCCGTCGTCGCGCTGGTCTTCGTCATCCTCGGCGCCGCCGTCATCAAATCCCGGGTCTTCGGCAACATCGAAGTCAGCGGGCAGGACCTGACCTTGATCACGGAAGATGATCTCGAGAGTTATGTGGCTCCGGAAGTCCTGCCGTTTTCAGCAATGGAAATCCCGCGCAAACAAAACGCTGCCGACGCCCGGTAATCCGCCGGCGTCGACGTTCGGTCGCCCATGGCAAAGAAACTTCCTCAAGACGTCCAGCGACGGACCGAACGTCCCGGCAATCTGGCTCCTCGGCTCAGCTTGACACGGCGCCTCCTGCAGTGGGGCGCCGCATTGTCGGCGGGGATCGGCCTGAGCTGCTGCTTCGCCCCGCTTGAGCTGAGCTTTCTGGTCTGGCTCGGCCTGGTCCCGGTGCTGCTCCTGGCCTGGCGCACAACGCGGCGGCCATTCGTTCTGGGATACCTCTTCGGACTCGGGTTTTTCACGGTATCCTGCAGTTTTCTGCGAGAGGTCTTTCTCCCGGCCCCGCTGGGCGTGGCCCTGGTCTGCGCCGGGTATACCGGCGTCTGGCTGTGGGGCACAACCTGCCTGTGGCGCAACCTGCGCCGGCCCGCCGACCGCGATCTCGAGCCGCAGACCGGCCGGGACCGCGTGCCGCCGCCGCGCCTGCCGGTCGGCCGGCAGTTTCTGCTCGTGGCCGGTTCGGCGGCGCTCTGGATCGCCCTGGAATGGATCCGAAGCTGGCTCTTCTCCGGCTTCCCCTGGAACCAGCTCGGCGTCTGCCTGTGGCAACTGCCGCCCCTGCTGCGCATCACCCGGTTCACCGGGATCTACGGCCTCAGTTTCGTCATCGTCTGGATCAACCTCGCAATCGCGACCGCGGTCAACGACTGCCTTGAACACCGCAAACTGCCGTGGACAAAACGTCTGCCCTACCCGCTCCTGGCCGGAATCGCCATGGTCGGCGGCCTGCTGCTGATCCCCGCCGTACAACTCCCGCCCAGAGAGACGCAGGTCCGGATCGCCGCCATCCAGGGCAATATCCCGCAGATCCGGGTCTTTACCCGCAACCAGCTCGAGACGGCGGTGGATGTCTACGTCAGCAAGACCTACGCGGCTGTCGCCAACGAACAGCCGGAACTCGTCATCTGGCCGGAAACCGCAATTCCCAAAGCCCTGACGGTCCACCCCGATACCATCGGGATGATGCACGAACTGCTGGTCAAAACCCGGACGCCCATGCTCGTCGGAACTTTGGATCACCGGCCGACCGGCGACATCGACGCAGCGACGCCGCCCGCGCTCTACGCCCTGGTCCAACGCCATGCTGCGGCCGACAGCGAACGCGCCGCAGCAGCGCTTTTCGAGCAGCTGATCACCGAGACCGACAAGGTGTTCGACGCCGTCAGTGAGGGTAAGGCACAGGACTTCAACAGCGTCTACTTCTACGACCCGAAAACCGGCCCCGGCGAGCACTACGACAAGATCCAGATTGTGCCCTTCGGCGAGTTTACGCCGTTCGAGGATCTCTGGCCCGAATGGATGTTTCGCCTGCTGCATATGGGCCGGAGTCTGACGCCCGGCAGCGAACATACGATCTTCGAATTCAAAGGCCTGCGGATCGGGATGAACATCTGCTACGAGGACGTCTTCCCGGACATTTCCCGGGCATCCGTGATGAAGGGGGCCAATCTCCTGCTGGTGGTCACCAACGACGCCTGGTACGGCGAGACCTCCGGCTCGCGGCAGCACCTGAGCCACGCCGTGTTCCGCGCCGTCGAGAACCAGCGCCCGCTTCTGCGCAACGGCAACAACTCCGACAGCTGCCTGATCCTCCCGGACGGCAGACTCGAGGGCCGCCTGGTTGACCCCGAGACCGGCAACCCCTTCTACCGCGGCTACGGCGTCTATCACGTGCCGGTGTGGGACAAGCTGCCCACCACCGTCTACACCCGATACGGCGACTGGTTCGCCCATCTGCTGACCGCCGTTGCCGCCGCCTGCCTCGCCTGGTGCGGCTACCGCTGCATCGACCGCAAACGCCGGCTCTACGAAAAGACCGAATCCGTCCCGGAATCTTCCGTCCCCGTGACGGACGCCGACCAAGACGCAAGCGTCTGATTCGGGTCCGGGCGCCGCAGTCCGGCCGGCAGCGACGGTCGCGGCCCGCCGGCGTACGCTTCGATTCCGGTTGCTGCACACAAAGTGTGCAGTCTTGCCGGGTTGTTGAGCGCGGTTCGTGATGCACGCGGGTGGGGGCACCCTCGGCTTTCAGCCGGTTGATTTTGGCACCAGGTGTGCTCTCTTTTGAGTTTGGGTCAGTGTGTAAAATACCCGCTGGAGACATCACATGAGCGTTTCGCGTTGTTTACGGCTGCTTGCCGTTGCCCTGCTGTGCACCCCCGTCCTGTTCGCCGACAACCCGATCGACGATATCGTCTTGAGCAAGACGGTGAAGCAGAAGTTCGCCCGGGAACTCGAGCAGAATCAGAAGCTGCACAAGGGCAACAAGGACATGTTCGTCCGCAACGGCATCGTCGCCGATCGCAAGAAGCGCGAAGTGAAAGTCAAGGCGGTCGCCTGCGGCCTGGCGAAAGGCGCGCCGACGGAGTTCCTGCTGGTCGGCGAAGGCGGCAAAGACTATGAATCCCTGTCAGCCACGTTCGCCCGGGCATCCGACATCACCGCAGCGATGAAATTCATCGGCATGCAGCCCGGCCGACCGACGGACCGCCGCGTCTTCCAGTTCTGGCCCAAAGGCGAACGTGTACGGATCACATTCCATTTCCAGCAGGACGGCAAGACCGTCAACGTCCGCGCCGAAGATCTGGTTTTGGACAACACCAAGAACAAGACGCTGCCGCGGGAGGACTGGATCTTCGCCGGTTCGACCATGGGCGAGTTCGAGGGCAAGAAGATCTTCCTGGCCGACAATACCGGGGACATCATCGCCGACTTCAACTCGCCCTGGACCGTCTTCGACGTGCCCTATCGCGCCGAACAGGGGGCCGTCTACGGATCGCTGGTGCCGAATCCCAAGTACCTGATGAAGATGCATCAGGAACTGGTCATCTCCATCACCCCGGTCCTGCCTCCCGGACAAACCCGGGTCGTCGATTACACCGTCACAGTCGGCGGCCAGGACGGCAAACCGCCGGCCGCCGCCAACGACATCCGCTTGACCGTGCGCGACGGCGCCGGTAAGGAGGTCCTCAACGCCGGCGACTTCAAGGCCTTCCTCAATGTCTTGCTCCAGGGCATGAAACAGAAGAAAGACATCTTCACCAGACTGCAGTTCGCCGACAACATGCCGACGCGAGCCCTGCTCGAGTTCGCGCCGCTCATTCAGGAGCTGGTCAATAAGAAGGTCATCCGCATCGAAGCAGACGAAAAACAGCTGTTCTACGAGGCCTTCCTGCCGCAGGCCGGCTGGCGCAATCCCAAGAAACGCGTGATACAGCCGATTGAGCTGCACCTGCACGACGACGGCACCCGGCACATCTTCCAGTACTACGATGAGGAGTACCTGCAAAGCGGCGACGTCAAGCTGAAGAAAAACGCTTACCAGTTCCTTGGATCGGCCGAGCTGATGAAGATCATCAGGACCCGCAAGCAGTGGGACACGAGCACGGTTCTGTTCTTCTGCGCGCCCAAGGTCCCGTACCGGTTGATCCGCAAGTTCTACCTCGAGAACGCCAAGCTGCTGCCGGTCGCCTACGTCTTCGAGGCGACTGCCAAATAGAGCCGGCCGGCCTGTGGGGAGTTGATCCCATGACCCGCTCCAGAACGCATCGCCTTGCCGTGCTGACATCGGTGCAGCACGGCATTCCGGCCGTGCTGCTGCAGGCCTTGTGGGACGCCGTCCGGACAACGGCCGGTTTCGAACTGCCGGTCGTCGGTCTGCCGGCCGCGCCGCCGCGGGCGAGTTTTCGCCGCCGTCTCGGCGGCCGCCTGTACCGCTGGGTGCAGCCGCCGCGCAAGCGGTACTGCGGCTCGCCGGCGTTCCGGCTCCAGCGCTGGGCGCAGCAGCGCAACATCGGCCTGGTCTACCCGCCTGCCGGCGATTTCAATTCGCCGGCGTTTCTCGAGCATTTGATGGAGTCGTATGCGCCGACGATTCTGTTCTCGATCTACTGCCTGCAGAAACTTCGCCCAACGTTGCTGCAGGCGTTCGAACAGACGGTCAACTACCATAACGGCGCGCTGCCGGCCTATCGCGGCGTGCGCACGACCGGCTGGTCGATCTACAACGGCGACCGGGTTTCGGGGTTCACCTACCACCGGATGGAGACAGAACTGGACACCGGCCGCATCCTGCTTGACGGCAATGTCCCGATCGGCGCGGACAGCACTGCCGCAGAGATCGAAACCGCCAAAGCCGCCGCCGCCGCGGCCGCCCTGCCGGAGTTGCTCTCCCGCCTGGCTGGCGATGCCGAAGGCGCCGCGCAGAACGGAACCGCCAACTACTATTCGCAAGCCGATTTTGCCCGCATCACCGCAGTTCCGGAACCAACGGCGCTGACAAGTGATGAACTGCAGCTTCGCACGCGTGCCTTCGACTACGTGGACCTGCAGTTGGCCGGAACTCGCTGCCGGGTGAGCGTCTTCCGGCGGGTGGACCCGCCGCACCGGGGAAATCGTCTGGCCTTCCGTGCCGCGGACGGCGTCCGGCTCGAGCCGGCCTGCATCAACTCCCTACCCTATTCGCTGTTCCGCCTGCGTTCCTTGATCCTGGGTCCAAGGCGTTGACATGCCCCCAACGTTTCGCCGAATACAAGCTCCAAGAAGGTGGAGAAGGAAGAGGCGGGCGGTCCGGCCATGACCGACACAAGCATAGAAATTGATCCGGGCTTCACGATGGATGCCGATCGACGACGGGAGCTGCGGACCGTCCAGCATATGATCCGCTTGTACTGTCGCAAGAAGCATCGCAGTCCGTCGCTCTGCACGGAATGCTCGCAGTTGCTGCAGTACGTGGAACGCCGGCTGCAGAGATGCTGCCATCAAGACGACAAGCCCGCCTGCCGGAACTGCACAGTCCATTGTTTCCGCGAGCCCTACCGAACCATGATCCGCAAGGTCATGAAGTTTTCGGGCCCGCGCCTGCTCTGGCGCCATCCCATCCTGGCGCTGCTGCATCTGCTGCAGTAGCCGGAACGGTACGGCCCCGTCGGCGTTCGCGTGTTTGGTTTCTTTGTCGCCACAGCGTTGCCGTTCATTCCTTCACGCCGGACCACTGCGACAACCGGCCGGCCGGCCCCGGTGAATCCGACTGTCCGGGCCGTTTCTCCAGACTGCCCCTAACATTTTCGTTTCAGGTCCTATATTCTTGTGTTCACCATTTCGGAGGTCTGATGATTCATCTGGAATTCGATGCCGGCTCGTTGCTGGTGCACGGTTCGGAAGAGGAGCTCTTCCCGGTCCAGCCGCTGTTGACCCCGGACCCGCGGGTCAACGCCCATCGTGCCCTCGCCTGCCAATACCGCGCGATTCTCGGCTTCCTGCGCAAGTTCCGCGCGGACCAGTTCGAGGACGACGTCCCTGACTACCGGGAACAGCAGTGGACGCTGCAGACCGACCTGACGCTGCGGCCCTATCAGCAGGAAGCTGTCGACACCTGGGCGGTGCAGGGACGGCACGGCGTCGTCGTCCTGCCCACCGGCGTCGGCAAATCCATCGTCGGTGTGCAGGCGATTGCCGAGACGCAGCTGCCGACGCTGGTGGTGGTGCCGACCATCGATCTGATGAACCAGTGGGCGTCGCTGCTGGAGAAGCACTTCGGCTGTGCTGTCGGCATGCTGGGCGGCGGCTCGAAGAACGCCTTGGACTTGACGGTCAGCACCTACGACTCGGCCAGCCTGATGATGGAGTTTCTCGGCAACCGATTCGGCCTGGTGATTTTTGACGAATGCCACCATCTGCCGGGACCGGTAATGCGGACGGCGGCGGAGATGTGCGCGGCGCCGGCCCGTTTGGGACTGACCGCCACGCCGGAACGCGACGACGGCGCGGAAGAGATCATCTACGACCTGCTCGGACCGCTGGTCTACCGCCGCGAGATCGATGAGTTCGAGCAATCAACCCTGTCCCCCTACGCCACCCGCCGGCTCGAAGTCGAACTGGATCCGGACGACCTCGCCGAGTACCAGCGGAACCGCGAATTCTACCGCGAGTTCCTGCGCCGCAATCATATCCGCATGTCGTCGCGCAACGGCTGGAACCAGTTCCTGCAGCGCTGCGCCACGGCCCCGGACGGCCGCGAAGCGATGAAAGCCTACCAGACGCAGAAACGCATCGCCGGCGGCAGTCGCCGCAAAATCCAGACCATCTGGCAGTTGCTCAAGAAACACGCCGGCGAGCGCATCATCATCTTTACCGCACTGAACGATCTGGCCTACGAAATCGGCGAGACTTTCCTGCTGCCGGTCATCACGCACCTGACCAAAGCCGCCGAACGCAAGGAGTTCCTGGACCGCTTCCGCGACGGCAGCTATCGCGTCATGGTCACCAGCCGGGTGCTGAATGAAGGCATCGACGTACCGGAAGCCAGCGTCGGCATCGTGGTCTCCGGCAGCGGCAGCGTCCGCGAGCACGTCCAGCGCCTGGGCCGCATCCTGCGGCCCAGGCAGGGCAAGCAGGCCGTGCTCTACGAGCTGGTCAGCGCCGGTACCGGCGAAGTCTACACCTCACGCCGACGGAGACAGCACCGTGCTTACAAAAGACCTTCTTAAATTCCACCTTCGGAAGGGGGAGGTACAGCCGGATTTCGTCGCGGTCGAGGACGAATCGCTGCTGGCGCTGGCCGAGCAGTTGATCGGGTTCTACACGCAGGAAGGCGAGATCCGCCGCGGCCATCTCGACGAGGAAATCGAGGAGTTCCTGCGCACCTGCCGGCCGCTGGCGGTCGCCAAGGGGTTCAACAAGCTGCTGCAGGACCGCTGCGAATTCGCCCACACCGACGAGACGGATCACCCGGCGCGCCGGGCCGGCATCCTGCAGCAAGCCGCGGAACTGCTCGCTGACGGCGGCGTCGAAACGCCGACGCAATTCCGGCAGATGGTCACCGGCAGTCCGGGGCGAGCCGAGTTGTATGCCGACCTGCCGGCGAACGAACGACTGGTGAAGTTTCGGTCGCTGACCGCCAGGCAACTCCTGCAGCGCTACAACGTGGCGCAGGTCCAGGGCCTGCTGTTCAGTGCCGGCAGTCTGACCCTGCACACACGGAACGAGAATGCCGCCAACCTGCGGCGCGCGTTCAAATTCCTCAAGTTCTTCCGGCTCCTGGCGCGTATCTATAAAGAGGACGACGACAGCCTGCGGGTCGAGATCGACGGGCCGTTGAGCATCGTCAAGTCCGCCCGCAAGTACGGCCTGCAACTGGCGTCGTTCTTCCCGGCGGTCTGCCACCTGAAGACCTGGCAGATCGAGGCCGCGGTAACTGTGAAGAAACGCGATTGCAGGCTCCTGCTTGACCAGGAGACCGGCCTGGTCAGTCACTACCGCAACCTCAGCGCCTATGTCCCGGAGGAGGTCCTGATGTTCGCCAAACACTTCGAGAAGAAAGGGAGGGGCTGGAAGCTGACCAGGGAGACGCCGTTCATCAGTATGGACAGCGGTGAGATCATCTTTCCGGACTTCACGTTTGAGAACGAATCCGGCGAACGCGTCTACCTCGAGCTGTTCCATCGCTGGCATCGCGGCGCCCTGCTGCCGCGCCTGCGCTATTGCATCGCCAAAGGCGAGGGCCCGCTGTTTATCGGTATCGACAAAGCCTTGTACAAAGGCGAACTCAAGGACCTCCTGGAAACCGGCGTCCTGCCGGAGCACCGGTTCTTTACATTTCGCGACTATCCCACGGTGACCAAGGTGCAGAAGTGTCTCGACGGTTACAGCACGTCGCCCCCCGAACTCTTCGACAACCTGAGTTGAGCTCGAGCCGAAGCACCGATCCCCGCGTGGATTCATTCCTGCAGAGAAAACACCGCGAAAGCCTAATAACGATCAACCGGACATCGTCTCAAGCGAAATCACCCGGAGTGGAAACGCAATCAAGGAGAGAGCCATGCGAACACTCATATTCAGCGCCGTTGTCATCGCCGCCGGCGCCGTTACGGCCCGCGCATCCATGGTCGCCGAAGCGAAGGCGGCCCGGATTCTGCGGCACGAGGTCATCATTCGCGGCAAGGTCTCCAAAGTGGGCAAGCCGGAGGAAAGGGAGTTCCGGAATCCCTGGGCCGGGAAGCCGCGAAAGCAGTGGCTCCGGATCGTCGAGGTCGACGTTACCAAACAGCTCCGCGGTAAGGTCGGTAAAACCGTCAAGGTCATCTGTCAGGCCCCGCAACCAGTCAAGCGCAACCCGAACGTCCTAAACCAGCCGATCATCGCCCGCAGCGGCGGGCCGTCACACCCGAACCTGCATAACGGCCGGGAATATCTGCTTATGCTGCACCCGACAAAAGGCAAGGACACCTGCTACCTGAACAGCAGCTGGACCAACTACATCCTCATCGGTGCGAACACTAAGAAGCGGGTCGAAGAGATCGAAAACCTGGCGGACACCGACCGCTGGGGCTGGGGCGACACGGTGAACGGCCTGCAGCTTGCCGTCGTACCGGACCGCACGCAGCTCAATGCCTTTGCCCCCCGAGCCCGGCGCCCCGGCAAGCGGGTCAAGGGCGGCAAACGGACCGCAGTCATGGGCATCATCGCCGTCCGCAACGTCTCCAGGAAACCGATCGCCATCAGCCACTATCCCGGTGACGATTTTCTCAAAGCGACATTCGACAATGCCGACGGCAAGACGGTCAACTGCCTCGGCCACAGCGTCGGCGTCGCCATGGCCCATCCCCGGGCGGCGAAACCGAAGACGCCGCCGTTCATCGCCGCGCGCAATGTAACCGTCCTCAGGCCGGGCGAGACCAGAATGCTGGCGCCTTACGGCATCGACAAACACGGCCAGACCTTCACCTTCCAGGCGCCTCCGGAGCGTTTCGTCTTCACGGCCACCTACGTCAACAAGCGAGAGACGAAATCAGCCGACGGCATCGCCGTCTGGCAGGGTTCGATCAGCGCCTCCTCACCGCAGATCTCCGTCAAGCAACCGAACGCCCGCCGAACAGCGCCGCAGCCGGTGAAACTGAAGGGCGTACCGATGAAAGCCGACGGACACGCGGACTAGCATCGTGTTTTGACATCAACGCCGCCGGCCGGATGCTTGGACCCGCCCTCCGAGTTGCCCGTTTTCGAGCTCGGGGGGGGGGCGTTGGCGAAATGGTCATGTGCTGCAGCACAGGCCCCTTCCACCGCCTGCCGCGAGTCTCGAACCCCGGGCAATCCGTGGCGGAAAGACCTCCGCCGAGACCATCCAGACTCACCCGGCCCGAAAAGGTGCAGGATCGGATTCCTGCTCTCCGAGAAAAGCCCCCAAGCTCAGCTTGGGGGATCTTTTCGCGCTGGGTGCAGCTATCCCCCGGCACAGTTAGGGGGATCTCTTCGCGCTGCGCGCAGCTTACCTCCTTCGCTACTTCGCTTCGTCGGCGCGGCGGCGGCGCTTGGCATGGCGGGCGGCGCGCTGCATCTTCTTGACCGGGTAGCCCTGGAACTTCCAGAAGCGCCGCAACCGCTTGATCCGTTCCAAATGCGCCCGACGCTCGTCCCCCAGCGACTCCGGCTGCAGCTTCTCCCAATATTTGTAGACGCCGGAGAGATCGACGCCTCTGAGCAGACGCTCCAACCGGCCCGGCATGTGGTCCGTGAACATACAGGTCTGGAAATCCAGCAGCGCCGGCAGCCCGTTCTCACGAACAAGGAGATTCCGACCGTTGCGCATATCGAGATGGACAACATGGCGGGCGTGCATCTGAAAGACCAGTTCCTCCAAAGCCTCGAAATACTCCCTGGTAAACGGCTGGCCGGCGTCTTTGGCGTCGCGCACCGTCCGGCCGTGGATGAAGGGATAGACAATGGCCCAGCGCGCCAGCAGCACGGGGTTCTCGGGGACCCCGTCAATGCCCTGCAGGCGTTTCATCGCGCGCATTTCCCGCCAGATCGCAAATCGCGCGGCGGTAGCCCGGAAGATGAGGGCCCGCCTGGTGAAGTCTTTCAAGACCCAGTCGACGCCGCTGTGCTCGTAAACAAAGACGTCCGCATTGGCCCAGCGTCCGTGCCGCAGGTACTCCTTGGGTTCGGCATATGCATCCTGCAGTGTGAAGTCGCATTCCATGGTGCGAATCAGCCGTTTGTGCGGATATGAAATAACCAAGCGTAAGCCACGCCGTAAGAGATGAGAACAGCGACGAGATTCAGCAGGCCGTTGTTCTGGAAGAACAGCCGCCATTCCCAGAAGAAGAGGCTGCCGGAATCAGCCCCGCGCCAGGAAGGCAGAAAACGGTTTACCTTGCGGCGGTAGGCCTCATACGGCTCGCCGAAGATCTCGACCAGGACTTTCTCCTCGCGGCGCACCCGGTTGTACATGTAGAAGTAATAGAGCACCGCCAGAATCGGGCCGACATACCAGAGCTCGAGCAGCAGCAGATAGCCCAGAACAATAAAAAACCGGCCCAGATACATCGGGTTGCGAACGTACTTGTAGAGGCCGTTGAACGCCAGGGTCCCCTTCTTGTCGAGAGACGCAAAACACCAGAGCTGGATGAACTCGCCGAACATGGAAACGCCGAAGGCGATCCAGAACCAGTTGGTCTTGGCATAATACAAAAGCCCGCCGAACAACAGCAGCCCCAGCGGCACGCGCGCCTTCACCAGGGTCTTGCGAATTCGACGGTTGCTGAAGAAGCCGTTGATCCGGTCGAGCATGCCGCCACCGGTTGTTTCAGACGTTTCGGACATTGTGCCTCCTGAGGTAATCGGATACGGCCCGCAGAAATCATGGATATGCCGCCGGGCACTTCGCCCCCCCCGCAGCCTTCGGAATGCGCCGCACGCAAGCAGCTCCTGCGTCCTCCTTGGGACCCTAATAGAATAAGACCGGGGATTTATGTCAACCCGGTTCGCCGAATTGCACCGCATCGACTGTTGTGGGTCAATCACGCCGCGAAACAGGAACCGCAGGCGCCCGGCGCTCGTGTTGCGCATCCGTGTTTCAGCCGGCCGGCGGGGGCAATTGCATCACTGCCCGGGGCTGGGTATAGTAGACGCGAAAAAGTGGAACTTGACCATGGGCGTTATTGACATCATTCGCATTGCCGCGGGCGTCGGTCTGGCGATCGTGGCGGCCGTGTTTTGCGTCGAGGCCTGGCAACAGGCCAAAGGGCGGGCGGTGCTGTGTGTGCTGGTGCCCTTTTACCTGTTCTATTTTGCCTTCATCAAGAGCACGCGGTCGCTGCCGTTCCGGATCGCTCTGGTGGCCTGTACACTCCTGGTGCTGGTGCCCTCTCCCCGGCCGGATCGCGAGCCGCCGCCGGCGGCGGCGGAGCCGGCGCAGTGAGCGCTGCCGCGCAACCATCTGCAACCATGACCTGGATGCTGCGAGTCTTCCTCTTCTTCGGCATTGTCGGCATCGGCACTATCGGCTTTGTCGGGCTCGCGCGGCTGCGCCGCCCGGCGCCCCGCCGAGAACAGGAAGAGACGGCGCAACCCGTAACCGTCATGACGGCGCAAGCGCGGCCCGAACGGATCATGCTCTCCGGCTACGGCACAGTCCGGGCCAAAACCACGGCGGTCGTGAGCCCTGAGATCGCCGGCCGCGTGGTTGCCGTTGCCGATCACCTCGACGACGGCAATCCGGTTGCCGCGGGCGCCGTCCTCTGCCGGCTCGATGACCGTGACATCGTTCTCGGCAAGAAGATCTCCGAAGCCGAGAAGGCCCGCCTGCAGGCGGAGATTTCGGTGCTGCAGCGGGAAGCGAAGAACGCCGAACGCCTGCTGACACTGCGGCGGCAGGCAATGAAGTTGGACGAAGCCGAACTGAAGCGTGTCACCAGGCTCCTCGAGGACGCGGACATCGGGACCCAGTCGGGTGTCGACCGGGCCCAACAGGCGGCAATCCGCAGCCGCGAACAGGCCGTCGCCCTGGAAAACCAGCTTGCCCGGATCCCGCTGCAGATCAAATCCCTCAAGACCCAGATCCAACGGGTCGAACTGCAGCTGGCCCAGGGCGCTGTGCAGTTGGAGCGCAGCACCGTCAAGGCGCCCTTTGCCGGGCGGCTGGCAGCCGTCAATGTCGAACTCGGCCAGATTGTGACGCCCGGACAGCCGCTGCTCCGGATCGTGGCCGACGAACACCGCGAAATCACCGTCTCGCTGGACACCCGCCTGGTAGCCCGCTGGCTCGCTCCAATGCCGAAGCCGAGAACCCGGCCCGGCTGGTTCGAACCGGTCAAACCGACGCCCGTCGAAGTGCGTTGGACCGAGGACAAGTCGCACGTCTGGCCGGGGACGCTCGCCCGGATCGCGGCCGTCGACGAACGCACGCGTACGGTGCAGATGGTCGTTGCCCTGGAGCCCGCTCCCGCCCTGCCCTTCGATCTGACCCCCGGCATGTTCTGCGAGGTGCGTATCCCGGGACACCGGGAAGCCAACGTCATCCGCTTCCCGCGAGCGGCAATCAACGCCGACGGCGAGGTCTTCGTCGCTGTCGACGGCCGGTTGGCCAGCCGCAGTTTCGAGCTTCTGGTCTACGACGGCGACGACGTCCTGGTCCGCGGGCCGGTGAACGGCGGTAAGGAAGTCCTGCGCCCGGGCGACCGGATTGTGCTGACGAAGCTCGACTCCGTGGTGGACGGGATGAAGCTTCAGGTGCGCCGCGACGACACAGACGGACGTCCCTGAGCGTTTGCTGTTCGGCTGTTGTGCCGCCATATTGTGGGGCACTATGATAACGGGATCGATGCCTTGATTTACCTGCATGCATACGGCCTGGCCTTCCTGGAGTTGAGCTTTGTGCTGGTTTTCCTGCTGCTGCTCCACCGGCTGCGGCCGGTGTTGGGGACGGCCTGTTTCCATCTGGCCATCGGCGCCACGATGATTTTCGCCCAGGTCGTCACCGCCATGGGCCTGGAACTGATCCACCCGCAGTTCCCCGGGTTGTCGGTGCAGGTCGGTCCGGTGATCTTCTTCATCCCGTTCATGGCGCTGTTGCTGGTGATCTACATCGTTGACGGCACACTGGACGCGCAACGGCTGATCTGGGCGGTATTGGCGATGGTCGGTTCTTTCTTCTTCCTGGCGTATCTGACGGAGAACCAGGTCATCTCGCTGCTGTATAAGGTCGACGCACGTTTCGAGGCGAGCTTCGTCTCCGAGACCTTCAGCCTCAGCCGGCTCTTCCTGATGGCGTCGCTGCTGTCGATCCTGATTGAGTTCCTGGTGCTGCCGGTGGTCTACGAAATCCTGCGCCACTGGAATCTGCCGCTCGGGGTGTCGGTCACGGCGTCTCTGGTTTTCACGCAGGCGGTGGACGCGTTTTTCTATCAGCTGGTAACCAACCCGATGCGCGATTTCTGGTGGGACTCGCTGCGGCATGCCTTTATCATGCGGGCGGCGGCCATGGTCTGGGCCAGCCTGATCGCGCTGGTCTATCTGAAGATGCGCCATGCCGGCCGGGCCCACGAGAGTTCGTCACGCCGGCCCCTGGATATACTCGTGGCGTTCGTCGGCCCCTACAGCCAGAGCCGCAAACAACAGGCCAACCTGCAGGAGTGGGAAGGCCGGTTCCGCATGGTCGTCGAGAACGCGCACGACCTGATCCTCCTCGTCGGTCAGAGCGGCATCATTCTTGACGCCAACCGGCACGCGATGCGGTTGAGCGGCTACCGCATCGAGGAGCTCCTGCAGTTGCGGTTCCAGGATCTGATGCCGCGCGGCCCCGCCTGGCCGGATGTCTGGGGCCGGCTCTTCCGCAAAGAGAAGTTCGACCACTGGGCCGTGGCGAAGACTTCGGATTCGCGGGAAATGGTCCTGCGCGCCCGCAACGGCGATGAATACGACCTGGAAGCCGTGGTCTCCCCCCTCTTCCTGCAGGACGACCACGGCGTCCTGATCGTGGCCCGCGACGTCACCGAACGGAAGAAGCTCGCCGCCGAACTGGCCGAACAGGAGAAGATACTGATCCATTCGCAACGGATGGAGGCCGTCGGCAAACTGGCCGGCGGCATCGCGCACGACTTCAACAACCTGCTGCACGCCATCCAGGGGAGCATCGATCACCTCGATCATGAGATCGGCGAGGATCCCCGACGCAAACAACTGCTCGACAACATCGCCGGCGCCACCAACCGGGCCGCGTCGTTGACCAGCCAGATGCTCGGCTTCGCCCGCGGCGGCAAGTATGAAGTCAAACAGTTCGCCGTCGACGAGCTCATCCGCGAGACCGAGGAGCTCTTCCGCCCCGTGGTCGGAGCGAAGCACAAGCTGAAAGTCGCCGTCCACCCGGATCCGATGCGGATCGAAGGCGACTTCACCCAGTTGCAGCAGGTCTTCCTGAATATCCTGCTCAACGCCCGCGAAGCGCTGCCCGAGGCCGGCGGCACCATCATCTTCCGGGCCGAGCCCGCCACCGAACATACGCCCGGCATCCGGCTGCCGCCGCAAGCCGCTGACGGCGACGCATTCATCGTCATTCGCGTAAAAGATAACGGCTCGGGTATTGATGAGGCCACCATGGCCCGTATATTTGAGCCGTTTTTCACAACCAAGCAGGCCCAGGGCACCGGCCTGGGACTGGCAATGGCCTACGGCTGCGTCCAGAACCACAGCGGCTGGATACATGTCCAAAGCGAACCCGGAAAGGGCACGGAGTTCTTCGTCTTTCTTCCGCGCCTGTAATCCCCGAAAGGAACCGTTCCCATGGCGAAAGCACCGACCAGAACTGTGCTCGTGGGTTGTGGCGGCATCTGTCACGCCTGGCTCAATTCCATGCAAGGCTCGAAGAAATTCGAGATTGTCGGATTGGTCGATATCAACAGGAAGAACATGAAGAAGCTGGCCGCCGAGTACGGCTTCGACGTGCCGCAGAGCACCGATCTCGACGCCCTCCTGAAAGAGGTTAAGCCGGAGGTCGTTTTCGACTGCACAATCCCGGAAGCCCACTGCCCGGTCACGGTCACTGCACTCAAACACGGCTGTCATGTCCTCGGCGAAAAGCCGCTGGCCGACAGCATGGCGAATGCGAAGAAGATGGTCAAGGCCGCGGCGAAGGCGGACAAGATCTACGCCGTCATCCAGAACCGCCGGTACATGGCCACCATCCGGTCGCTGCGCAAATTCCTCGACAAGGAGAAGATCGGCAAGATCACCACGGTCAACGCCGACTTCTACATCGGCGCCCATTTCGGCGGCTTCCGCGACCGCATGAAACATGTCTTGCTGCTGGACATGGCGATCCACAGTTTTGATGAGGGCCGCCTGATCACCGGCGCCGACCCCCTGAACGTCTACGCCCACGAATGGAATCCAGCCGGTTCCTGGTACGACCACGACGCCTCCGCCCAGTGCATCTTCGAAATGACCGACGGCATCGTCTTCAACTACCGCGGCAGCTGGTGTGCCGAAGGCCTGAACACCAGTTGGCACTGCAACTGGCGGATCATCGGCGAGAAAGGCTCCGTCACCTGGGACGGGCACGAAACGTTCCAGGCCGAGTACGTCAAGAAGGCCGGCGGCTTCACCTCCGAGATGAAGTCCGCCAAGATCCCGATCCGCTGCCCGAAGAAAAAGGACGGCGGCCACGGCGGTGTCATCAACGAATTCCTCGACTGCGTCCGCAACGGCGGCACGCCGGAGACCATCTGCACCGACAACATAAAGTCGCTGGCCATGGTCTTCGGCGCGATCAAGAGCGCCGAAACCGGCCGTAAAGTCAAAATCTCGGTCTAGCCGGATCGGCCTGCACCGGTTCCATCACTCCATTCCGACATTCCATCACTCCACCACTCCAAGGAGTTCCCCATGCCTGACTACAGTCACGAGAAGATCCGCATCGGCACGCTGGTTAACGGCGGCGCCGGCACGAAGAAATACATGGAACAGATCATCCCGCATGGATTCGAGAGCTTCTCGATCACCTGGTTCGGAACCCTCGGCAACACCAATATCAAGAAGCTCGCCAGGGAGGTCAACCAGGCCCTCGACGGCACCGGCATCAAGGTCAGTTGCCTCGGCATGTTCACCAACCCGCTCGAGAAGGGGGAAAAGGACAAGGAAGGCCTCAAGGGCTGGCGCAAACTGATTGACAACGCCCACCTGTTCGGCACCGACATGGTCTGTGGTTTCACCGGCCGGCTGCGCGGCGAGCCGATCGACAAGTCCATCAAACGCTTCAAGCAGGTCTTCGGCCCGCTGGCGAAACGCGCTGCCGACAAGGGCGTCCGCATCGCCTTCGAGAACTGCGACATGGGCGGCACCTGGAACAGCGGCGACTGGAACATCGCTCACAACCCGACCGCCTGGGAGATGATGTTCGACGCTGTCCCCGCCGATAATCTCGGTCTCGAATGGGAGCCCTGCCATCAGATGGTCTCGCTGATCGACCCGATCGAACAGCTCCGCGAGTGGGCGCCCAAGATCTTCCATGTCCACGGCAAAGACGCCACCGTCATGTGGGATGTCGTCCGCCGCTACGGCGTGCACGGCCCGAGGCAATTCGCCTACCACCGCACGCCGGGCTTCGGCGACAGCAACTGGACCGACATCATCAGCATCCTGCGCCTGAATGGTTTCGAAGGCAGCATCGACATCGAAGGCTGGCACGATCCCGTCTATCGCGGCGACCTCGAGATGACCGGCCAGGTGCACGCGCTCAACTACCTGAAGCAATGCCGCGGCGGCAGCTACGTCGACAATCCGAAAGCGTAGCCTGTGGAACTGGGGGATTGGAATGATGGAGTCGTGGAATGATGGCCGGAATGGCTGTCGACACTTCCCTTCGTCCGATCCCCCGCTCAGCCAATTCAACATTCCATTATTCCACTGATCCATGCCAGAAAAGCACGACATCGTCGAACTCGAAATCCACGACATCGCCTACGGCGGCGACGGCGTTGGCCGACTGCCCGACGGCATGACGGTGTTCGTCCCGTTCGCCGCCCTTGGCGACCACCTGAAGGTCAAGCTTTACCAGGTCAAAAAGCGCTTTGCCCGCGGCGGCATCCAGGAAATCCTGGCGCCTTCGCCGCATCGCATCAAGCCCCGCTGCCCGCTGTTCCAACGTTGCGGCGGCTGCCAGTACCAGCATCTCCGACCCGCGGCCGAACGGGACATCAAGGTCCGGCAACTGGCGGCGCTGCTGCAGCGCGTCGGCGGTCTGCAGGATATCCCGGACATCGAAACTCCAATCCACGAAACGCCGGTCTGGAACTACCGCAACAAGGTCTCCCTGCACCCCGGCAAGAATGGCCCCGGCTTCCTCGCGCTCGACAACAAAACCGTTGTCAACGTCAAAGACTGCCCGATCGCCCGGCCCGGGTTGAACCAGCGGCTGTCCTCCTACCGCGACGCCAGACGGGAATTCACCCTCCGCGAAGACGCCCGCGGACTCGTCTGCGAAGCCGTCCGCGGCAGCGAAGCCTGGCTGACCGAGGAACTCCTGGGCCACGAAGTGAAGGTCCCCCTGACCGGCTTCTACCAGGTGAACCCGCCGGTGCTCGACGCCATCTGTTCCTGGCTCAAGGAGGTCCTGGCGTCGTTCGAGATCAACGGCTTCCTCGATGCCTACTGCGGCGTCGGCGTGTTCTCCCTGGCGCTGGCCGAGTTCTACCGCACCGGCATCGGCATCGAGGCCCACCCGGACTGCATCACCTATGCTAATGCCAACGCGGAAGCCTGGGGCAATGACCATGTCGACTTTTTCCAGGGACCGGTGGAGAACCATCTCGGCCGCTGCCTGCGCCACGCTAAAGAGGTCGCCCCCACCTGCGTGCTCCTGGATCCCCCGCGCGCCGGCTGCTCCCCAAAGGTGATCAACCAGGTCTGTCATCACGTGCCGGACACGCTGGTTTACCTCGCCTGCGACCCGGCCATGCTGGCGCGGGACCTGAAGAAACTCACCGGCACGACGCCGCTGACCCTCACGCGGCTGGCCGTCTTCAATATGTTTCCCCAGACCGCGCACTTCGAAAGCATCGCGATCCTCCGCAAGCCGCAGCCAGGGCCTGCGTAAGTAATTCTCCGGACGGAATTCCTACTGTCGAAGGGCAGCACGACATGGAGAGGAGCACCGCATGAGAACGCCAGAGATCCATCTTTCCAGCATCACCAGCGGCTGGGACAGGGTCCGCTTCTGGGCCCAGGCCCGGATTGGAGCCATCCCCGACAAGCACGGCAACCCCATGGTTGTCGTTACCGCCCAGCCGACACTCGCCAGCGGCTCGGATGTCTTCTTCGAACTGCATGAATGGCGCAGCACGAATATGGGCCGGACGTGGGACGGCCCCGTTGGCCATCCCGACACCCTGGGCCGGCGTCACGAGCCCGACGGTGTCATCGCCGGCATCTGCGACATGACCCCGCGCTGGCACGCCGCCAGCGGCAAACTGTTGATGACCGGCCACACCGTACGCTATCGTGACGACCGCCATCCCATCACGAAGCGCCGACGCGAAACGGCGTACTCAGTCTACAACTCCGACGACCGCACCTGGACACCGTGGGCGATCTTGACGATGCCCGACTCCGAGGACTTCCTCTCGTGCGGCGCCGGTTCCGGCGAACGCGTCGACCTTGAGGACGGCACGATCCTGCTGCCGGTCTACTTCCGACCCGTGTCCGACGATTGGCACGCGTGCAATGCGGCGACCGTCGTTCGCTGCAGCTTCGACGGCGAGGCCCTGCGCTATCTGGAACACGGCGATGAACTGAAGCTCGATGTGCCCCGCGGCTACTGCGAACCGTCGCTGATCCAATGCGCCGGCCGCTATTTTCTGACGTTGCGCAACGATGAACGCGGTTATGTTGCGGCCGGTGACGATGGCCTGCACTTCGACGATCCAAAGCCGTGGTGTTTCGACGACGGCGAAGAACTGGGAAACTACAACACACAACAGCACTGGGCCGAGAATGACGGCAATCTCTACCTGGTCTACACCCGCCGCGGCCTGGATAATGACCACGTTTTCCGCCATCGCGCCCCGTTGATGATGGCCCGGGTCGATCCGGAACGGCTGGTGGTTGTGCGCGATACGGAAGTCGAAGTCGTCCCCAACCGCGGCGCCCGCATCGGCAACTTTTCGGTCTGCCGGATCACCGAGGCCGAGACCTGGGTGGTCGTGGCCGAATGGATGCAGCCCGACGGCTGTGAGCAGTATGGCTGTGACAACACGATCTGGGTCAGCCGGATCCAATGGAGTTAGCCGGTGAGGATCGAGGACTATCATTTCGTCAATGACGACCGCACCCCGTTCTTCTGGCTGGCGGACACCGCGTGGAATGCAGCGTTACGCGGCGGCGAGGAAGACTGGGAGCACTACCTCAGTTCGCGGGCGAAACAGGGTTTCACCGTCATCCAGTTCGTCGCCGCACAATGGCGTGGCTGCAGTCAACCGATTCATGGCCGGCCGTTCGATGTGGTCGAAGGCGAAGTGGTGTTCAATGGAACAGCCCTGCAGAAGCTCGACCGCTTCGTCGACTTGCTCAATGCCCACGGCATGGTGGCGGCGCCGATTATGCTCTGGGCCATCGGCGAAGGGGATCCCGGCTTCGACTGGCCGGAGGAGCACTGCATCGCCGCGGCCCGACATCTGCTTGAACGGTGGGGCAATAAGGAGATCGTCTGGCTGCTGGCCGGCGACGGCAATTACACGACGCCCGAGAAGTATGAACGTTGGAAGCGAATCGGTCGCGCGGTGTTCGCCGCCGCCCCCGACGCCATCGTGTCCATGCATCCCTGCGGCACCACCTGGGTCGGTGACATCTTCGCGGACGAGCCCTGGTACTCGTTCGCCGGCATCCAGAGCGGTCACGGCGCCCGCGAGCACGACCTTCAGTTTCTCTTGCGCGGAGACTACGCCAAAGCCTGGCAACACAGCCGCAAGCCGTTCGTCAATCTCGAACCAAACTACGAAGATGCCACGCCGTACGGCACGGATGGCTGCTTCACGGAATTCCACGTTCGCCGCGCGTCGTACTGGTCACTGCTCAAGGCGCCAGTGGCAGGCATCACTTACGGCTGCAACTCCATCTGGATCTGGAGCCAGAGCGCCGGAGAGCCGGCCGAAGGGCACCCGAGCATCTGGCTCGGGCAGCCATGGCGCGACCGTCTCGAAACGCCCGGAATCGAGTCGCTGAAAATCCTCAAACGGTTCTTCGACGCGCTGCCCTGGACTGAGCTGCGGCCGGCCGCGGAAATGCTTGCCGCCCAACCCGGCGATGCCGACCTGACGCGCGAGCTCGCAATAGCCGCAACAGCCAATGCGGATTGTGTCGTCGCGTACATCCCCGCCGGTGATGAGTTGCGCCTGAACCGACTCCCTGCCGAACACAAAGTGCAGTGGGTCAACCCGCGTACCGGCGCCTGGGGCGAGCAAGAGGAGTTCACAACGACTGCCACGCCGCCCAACGAGCAAGACTGGTTGGCAGTGCTGAAGCGCTGCTAATCTGGGAGCGCCGAATTGCATTCGGCATCCGGCAATCCGGGTTGAGTTGACCCAAATTGAAGCTAGTGTCTCCGGATCATAGAATCCCAACGCATAGGTATCCGTACATGTCCGAATTCACCAACGTCACTGTAGTTAAAGAGGCAAACGTCTATTTCGCCGGCAGAGTCACCAGCCGCACGGTCCTGTTTGAGGACGGCACGAAGAAGACCCTGGGCATCATGCTCCCCGGCGACTACGAGTTCGGCACAGCCGACAAAGAAATCATGGAAATCCTCACCGGCGACCTTAAGGTGAAGTTGCCCGGCAGCGACGATTGGCGGACCGTCGCCGGCGGTCAATCGTTTGAAGTCCCGGCTGACGCCAAGTTCCAACTCAGGATTGCGACCGTCACCGACTACTGCTGTTCATACATCAAGTAGGCTACTGTGGAATATCTCGCCCCCATCTCCCTGGTTCTGTGGATCATCGGCTTAGTCTGCCTGCTGCGACGGCGGGATATCGACATCCATGACAAACTGACCTGGGTTGTTCTCGTCCTCTTGCTCAATGGTCTCGGTGCGCTTCTGTACTTCATCTTCGGCCCACGACACGCCAAATCCGCGGACCATCCGGACAGCATCCTCGATCAGAATGCCAGACCTGTTACGACCGACAGTGAGTGGGACCCGATCCGCGGCGAAATGTGGAAACCCAGGTCCGCGGCGGATGACGAGATCCCGGAAATCGACGATGAGAAAACAGTATGACTACGGATCGAATTACCGAGCCGGCCAGGAACCTGCCGGTCACTGACAGATTCGACGTTGTTGTCGCCGGCGGCGGCATCGCCGGCGTGGCTGCAGCCGTCGCCGCCGCGCGCAACGACGCCAAGGTTCTCCTGCTGGAGAAGAACTGCGCCCTCGGCGGCCTGGCAACCCTGGGCAACGTCATCATCTGGCTCCCCATCTGCGACGGCATGGGCCGCCAGGTCATGGCCGGGCTGCCGGAGGAACTCCTCAAACTCTCCGTCGCTGATCTCGGCAGCGATCACCCCAACGCCCGCTTCATGGGAATCCCGAAATGCTGGCTGCCCGGCGGCGATCCGGGACAACGCAAAAATCAGCGCTACCGCACCGAGTTCAACCCGTCGGCGTACCTCCTGGCTCTGGAGGAACTTGTCGTCGAGGCCGGCGTCGACCTGCTCTACGACTCCCGGGTCTGCGACGTCAAACAGCAGGGCGAACGCATTACGCACGTGATCGTCGAGAACAAGAGCGGCCGCAGCGCCGTCGCCTGCCGAACCGTGGTGGATGCCACGGGAGATGCTGATCTCTGTTACATCGCCGGGGAATCCACGGAGTCCCTCGATACGAACGTGCTGACGGCCTGGTTCTACCATCTGCAGCGCGATGGCCTGCATCTGCACCAGATGTCGAAGCGCTACGACCCCGACGCCGGCGTCGATGCCTCCGGCCCCCTGTTCCGCGGCGATCACGCCGGGCAGATCACCGAGCAGCTGCTCGGCAGCCGCCGGCTGATGCACCGGCTCCTGGAGCAGATCCGCCGGGACAACCCGGATGAAGATATCCAGCTCATTATGCCGGCGACAATCCCCTGCCTGCGCATGACCCGGAGGCTGCAGAACTCGTTCTCGCTGGGCAAGCGCCATATGCACGAATGGCTCGACGACGCCGTCGGCCTGACCGGCGACTGGCGCCATGCCGGCCCGGTCTATGCGGTGCCGTACCGTGCCATCGCGGCCGAGCGCAACTGCAACCTGTTGACCGCCGGCCGCTGCATCTCCGCCGACACCAGCATCTGGGACGCCACCCGCGCGATCCCGACCTGTGCCCTCACCGGCCATGCCGCCGGCACGGCGGCGGCGATGGCCGCAGCTCACGACGGCAACGCCCGGACCTTGCCGGTGCCGAAGCTGCAAGCAAAGCTGAAGGAACAAGGCGCCCTGATCGACCCGGAACTGGTGAAGCCCGCGGAGTAGTCCATTGCGTCACCCCTACGGAGCTACGGTCAAACGGCAATCAACGTTCCGGGGATTTCAACCCGGCTACCTTGACCCGGCCCGACAGGCCTCAGGATCGAAAGATCCTCTGCCGGCGTAGTCTTTCCCACGCCGCATCTCTTACTTGGGCCGAGGCACCTACGCCGGCTGCAGGATCTCCTCGAACACTTTCGCCACGCTGGCTGCCGCCTGGCGCACCAGTGCTGAACTGCTGCAGTGCTCGATGTACATCGTCATCGGCTTGCCGCGTTCAATCAGGTAACGGAAGATCCGGTCGTAGTCCACTTCGCCTTCACCAACGTCAACTTCACCCTTGCGATCCGTGCGATAGACCGCATCCTTGATGTGACCACTGAGAATCCGGTCACTGAAGTCGGCAAAGATGTCCAGTGGTTCACTGCCGCCAAGATAGAAGTTCGTGGGATCAAAGTTGACCAAAACCGTTTCGTTGTCGACATCGTGAAGCATCCGGCGCATGCGCTCAACACTCTGCAGGAACCACTCCGGCTCCAGCGCCAGGCGGATTCCTTCATCAGCAAGCCGATCTGCCATTCGCCGAATATTGTCCACGGTCAACTGCCACGTTCCCGGCTGTGGAATGCCTTCCGGCGGATGGTTGGCCATGGTGAAGACATAGTCGAGTCCAGCAGCCTTGGCGCAATCGATCGTCAGTTGGATATCCTGCTGCAGTTTCTCGGCGGCGGCCGGATCTGTCAATGGAACAACCGTCCCCATGGTCGGCATATCAATGCCGGCCTTGTCAGCCGCCTGTCGCAACGCTGCGGCGGCCCCGGGTTCCGTGATTTCGCGGGCGTTGATCTGGGGTTCGATGACCGTCATGCCCAGTTCGCGGCATAGCGCCATTTTGCCGTCCGGATCGAGCTCTTTTGTCAGTCCGGGTGAACGATACCCGATTCGCAGTTGGCCTTCGGCCAGGTCGATGTTGAATGCGTTCACAGCTGCACCTGCTTTCCGGTTTCGGCGCTTTCGTACAGCGCCTCGATGATCTCCATGCTCGCCAGGCCCTGTTCGGCCGTCGGGATCAACTCCTCCTTGCCGCTGAGCACTCGCACGAAGTGCTCCACACATGACGTCGCCTTGCTCTCGTCGATCTCGATTGGGATCTCCTCCGGTTCATCCCCGGCCCAGCTCTGCACCTTGCACTCACCGGCCAACAGCGCGCCGCCCCTGGTCCCGGCCAGTTCCGTAAGCAGTCCGTCGTTGACGCCGTTCCAGAAATAGCTCGCCTCCAGCAACAGCGACGCACCATTGGCAAAACGGATGAGCGCGATGCCGCCGTCCTCGATGGTGTACTCCTTGCCGTGCGCTTCGCCCTGCCCGGGGCCGACCGCATTCCAGTTGACCGCGTCCACACTGACGGCTTTGGGGAAGTCCATCATGTACAGGGCCAAGTCCAGCCGGTGCACGCCCAGGTCGATCACCGGGCCGCCGCCGGCGGTCTCTTTCTTCAGGAACCAGTCACCCCGGCCCCAGAGACCGGCGTGCACCCGGCACATCAACCACGAGGTCTTGGCGCCGTAGATCTCGCCGATCGCGTCAGCGTCAATGGCGGCCTTGACCGCCTGATGCTTTGGCTGAAACCGTTGGTTCATGCCGACCATTAACGTTTTGCCGGCAGCGTCTCGCGCCTTGATCATGTCACGCGCTTCCGCCGCCGTCATGGACATCGGCTTTTCCACCAGAACGTGTTTGCCGGCTTCCAATGCCGCAATCGAAAGCGGCGCGTGCAGATGATTCGGCAGCGACAGCAGGACGCCCTCGACCTCGGGGTCGGCAAAGAGATCCTTGGCAGCGGCGTATTCCGTCACACCGCCGGCCAGCTCCGCAGCCGCCCTGGTGCGCTCCGCGTCCACATCGGCGGCGGCCGCCAGCCGGCAGCCGTCAAGGTCGACGACACGGCGGGCATGGCCCATGCCGTTATTTCGCAGCCCAACAATTCCAATACCAATCTCACTCATCTCAAGATGTCCTTTCACTTGCGGTTTGACGACGGGAGCACATCGAATAAGAACAACAAGATTAGATCGAAACGGCTGGCGCACCATAGGAGATCTTGATACGGTAATGGCAATTCTTGACTTGGACTGCAGCGATGCCGATCCACCAGCTCGATATTGTTGAAAAGGAAGAATACCACTTCGCCCGGTTGCCGACGGATGACGCCGAACTGACCGTCTTCCGCGTCGGCCATGAGTATTGGGGCCCGGACATGCGGATCTTCGGCCGCGCCGACCAACGGCAGGTGTTCATCTATGTCGTACGCGGGGCGGGCCGCTTCCTGATGCCCCGCGGCTACGTCGATGTCGGCAGTTCAATGGTGCTCTTCTACAGCGGCACCGAGGACTTCGACGTCGCCACCGCCGGCCACGAGATGGAAGTGTACATCATCCCCTGCGGGACCAACACCAACGATCTTTTCCAGACGATTCTGGGACGCAACGTCGGCGCCTTTCAGCTCGCCAATCCGTTTGCCGTACAGCAGCTCCTGGAACTGCTCTTCGATGAAGCACGCCAACGGCGGCGGCATGCGCATGACATCTGCGCCCACTATATGCAGATTATCCTGCGCAAAGTCGCCAACGACCGCATCCGCCGCAATTCCAGGTCGTCCCGCACGCTGGAATCGTTCAACCTCTGTCGGCACTACATCGACTCCAATTTCAGCAGGCTTCACTGCATCAGCGAAGTCGCCGACGCCTGCGGCCTGACCCAAGCCTATCTCACCCGGCTGTTCAAGCGCTACGAGAAGATGTCGCCGTACGAATACCTGACGCGCCTGAAACTGAACAAAGCGACCCAGCTCCTCCTGGCAACGCCGATGCCGGTGCAGGACGTCGCGGCGGAACTTGGCTACGACGACCCCTATACCTTCTCGCGCGCCTTCAAACGCGTGCTCGGCAAGTCGCCGGCGCACTATCGCGGTGCGAGGTAGAGGAACGGCGTATCGTGTTGCAGGCGAAGGGTACGCGATCGAGACGACCGCGGCCACGAAGGAGGCGGTGCGGCGTCTCGTGCGGGCTGCTGACCTCCTCGGGAATCCGAGTGCTCCGACGGATCCGACCGATACGACTACAGCGTTTTAAGCTATTCTGCAGCCGCCACTCCTCACGCTGAAGGCGTGATAGTCTTGAGCCTGGGGTTGGCGAAGCCTACCCCAGGATGGGGGGAGATACGGTTCAACGCTGAAGGCGTTGTAGTAGGCCCTGCCGTGTCAGCGACTATAGTTTTTTTGGAAATGCTCTAATTCCTCTAAAGGCCGGCCCGGACTTCATTGAGCTGCGCACAAAGGGCAATAGCCTCGTCTTTCGTTTCGGCGTTTGCCGTCACGACAAACCGAGAGCCTGCCGGCATCTGTTCCGGCCAGGTCGCGATCGGGCCGGACGGCTCCCAGCCCATGTGCCACTGGACGCAGTGGTCGACAAAATAGGCGTAAGCTTCGGTGACGTAGTCCTGGGTGCGCGTCGGCGGCCGGCAGAGATTCAACAGGCGCAGGCCGTTGATCTTCTTGAATCCCGCCCACTGATGCCGGGCATCGGCACAGCAATGCATGCCCAGACCGCCGAAGTGATCCGACAACGCGTTCAACTCCGGCAGAAAGTATTCGTCGAACGCTTCCGCGTTGACCGCCCCGACTTCATCTTCCGACAGGGTCAGTCCGCCCCGCATGAAGTACGAGGGGAAATGCGCCACATAGTCGCGGCCGTAACGCTTGAACCACTCATCAAAGAAGGCAATGAGCAACTCCTGCACCCGAGCAGCTATCTCGCGGACCGCAGCGGGCTCTTCCAGCAGCGCCATGAAAAAGGCGCCTTTCTCCAGAATCAGCGCGGCAATGTCCATTGGACTCTGCACATCCACCAGGTGGAAGACGGCGTCGTCGCCGGCGCGACGCTGCAGTTCATCGCCCATCTCGAAATGCCAGGCCAGACTGGAGCAGCTTAACTCCGGCACCCGAACCTGGTCCAGTTCGCTGACGGAATGGATCAGCGGCTGGGCAAACGGGTTCGTGTCCTCGGGCCGAACCACCTCGCAGCCGAAGGCCTCCGCGAAAATCTCGGTACCGGTCATCATATTGACATTCGGTACGAAGTCGTCATCGATACAGGCCGCTTTCTCGAGAGCATGCAGGTAGTGCGCCCACCGGTGTTCCACCAGCTTCTCCTGATTCTCCGGCCAGCACTTCACGCCTTCCGGGAGATCAGCGTCCGGATCATTGTAGTTGACGTAGAACATGAAACCCGGCGCGGCGTCCGGTGCGAAGAAATCCAGCCAGCGTTGTTTACGCGCCTCAACGGCCTGCGGTGAGATCGTTGGTCTAACGGGGATATTCATTTCGGCAACTCCAGATAAATGTCAATTATGATCTGACTATCTCTCTTGCACTATTACTATGATATACCTACAGTATCGAAGATAGTGGCGTTTCTGCTCAATTCCATGTCACATTTGATCATGAGTTACTTCGATGATATTCAGTTTGTCCGGGCGGATGTGATTCCCGGTTGTACGGCGATCGTCGACACCCGGTTTGCCGGGACCTATTCGCTCGAGTTTCTGCTGGACGGCTGGATGTTCTACGGGGTCGACGGCGGCCGGCAGATCATGATCCACGAGCCGATCGCCTTCTGGCATCATCCCCGGCACACCTATCAGTACGGCGCCCTGTCGGAACGCGGCTGGGACCATCACTACGTACTGATGAAAGGGCCGCGGGCGAAACGGATTGTCGAGCAGGGGTTAATGCGGCTGTCGCCGGCCTTCTATCTGCGGGTACCCGAGCCGCGGATCTTCGCGGAAATCTTCAGCGAATGCGTTGAACTGATCGTCACGGACGATCCCCGTCGGCATGCGGATGCGGTCGTATTGCTTGAACGTCTGGTGGCGATGCTGACCAATTGGTCGCGGATGCCGACCGCGCCGGACGCCTTCCAGGCGGTCGTTGAACTGATTGCGGAACAAGTGCGGAAGGATCCCGCGATCCGCTATGATTTCAAGGAAGAGGCAGCTGCCGCCGGGCTGTCCTACAGCCACTTCCGCCGCATCTTCCGAAACCTCGTCGGCCGCGCGCCGCACGACTATCTGCTGGCCTGCCGCATGCAATTGGCCGCGCGCCTGCTCCGGAATCCGGCGTTGCGGGTGAAAGAAATCGCCTACGAACTGGGCTACGACGACCCGGCGCAATTCAGCAAGCTCTTCAAAAACAAGGTAGGTCTGTCGCCGCAGCAATACCGCGATGCAATGCCCGCCTGAGCCTGGCTTGACGCCCGGGCCAATCCGCCGCACCGTAACCTGCTTCCATCCCAAAGGCATCACACCATGAATCACACCAATCCCGTTATCCCCGGGTTCTATCCCGACCCGAGCATTTGCCGCGTCGACCGGGACTACTACCTGGTCACCAGTTCGTTCGAATACTTTCCCGGCGTACCGATATTCCACAGTCGGGACCTGGTGCACTGGCAGCAGATCGGCCATTGCCTGACACGCCCCGGTCAACTCCCGCTGGAGAAGGCCCGGTGCTCCGGGGGGATCTACGCACCAACCATTCGTCATCACAATGGCCGGTTCTACATGGTGACTACCAATGTCTGCGAACACAAACACCTCATTGTCTCAACGAACAATCCTGCGGGAGAATGGTCGGAGCCGATGTGGCTCGAGCACGGCGGCATCGATCCATCACTGTTCTTCGACGATGACGGCAAGGTGTACTTCACCAGCAACGGTCCAGGCGGCATTGTGCAGTCGGAACTGGATATCGCTACCGGCGAATGGCTCTCCGAGATGCGAGTTCTCTGGGCCGGCACCGGCGGACAATATCCGGAAGCGCCGCACCTCTATAGGATCAACGGCACGTATTATCTGATGATCGCCGAGGGCGGCACGGAATATGGTCACATGGAGACGATCGCGCGTGCCGATAATCCCTGGGGGCCGTTCGAGCCCTGCCCCGACAACCCGATCCTCTCGCATCGCAGCCGGCGCAGCGAGATCCAATGCACCGGCCATGCGGATCTCATCGAAGACCATCGCGGCCACTGGTGGATGGTGTTCCTCGCCGTCCGTCCGGTCGGCCATCCGCCGTGCCATCATCTTGGTCGGGAGACATACCTGGCGCCGGTCACGTGGGACAATGGTTGGCCGGTTGTGAACAACGGCAACCCGATCCCGGTCGAACTGGAAACAGATGGTCTCCCATCCGTACCTGTTGAGCCACAGCCTGTTCCTGACGATTTCGATGCAGACCAGTTGGCGCTGCAGTGGAACTTCCTGCGCAACCCGCGTGACAACGACTGGTCGCTGACGGCGCGTCCCGGACATCTCCGCCTGAACGGTTCCGCCGTTACGTTGGATGATGTCGACAGCCCGGCATTCGTCGGTCGTCGGCAACAGCATTTTGATTGTACGGCAACGGCAGCGATCGACTTCCACCCACAGAACGAGAACGAGGAGGCCGGACTGACAATTCTGATGAATAATCGGCACCACTACGAAATTGCCGTCCGCCGCGGGCTGCACGGCCAACGCTGCGTCTTCGTCCGTCGACGCATCGGCAGTCTGCAGAAAGAGGTGGCCGACGCAATCGCAGGCGACGGCCCGCTGCAGTTGCGGATTCAGGCTGAGGCAGAGGCCTACACCTTCTTCTTCTCGGAAGATGGTGATACATTCCGCGAGTTGGCAAATGCCGAGACGCGTTATCTTTCTACCGAGGTGGCCAGCGGGTTCACAGGTGTTTACATCGGCATGTATGCCACCGGCAACGGCGAAGCCGCTGCCGCGCCGGCTGATTTCGACTGGTTCGACTACGAGCCGGGAAAGTAGCCGCCGGGCGAAGAGAGAGCCCTGCCCTTTTGCGTTGCCCCAGCCGGTGCAAGGCAAGGTAGGAAATTCAATCAGACAGAACGGGGGCACAGGCTCTTCGTTTCCGGCCGGAGTCCCGCCGGAAGGGGCTGTCGATTTAATGTATTTCGCCGTATTTCTGCGCCCTGAAGGTACCCTTGCGGTACCCCGCCACTGCGTTGTGGCAGACTAAATCAGAACGCTGGAGGTGTTCTACAACCTGCTGTCAACCGGATGATTGTAGTTCCCCTTCAGGGAACGGTTCGGATGCAAAAACGATCCCTGGGGTGTTACCCCAGGCTACGTTGTACACCGCCGTTGGCGCTGTCGGAGGGCTTTATTACGACTAAATCGACAACCCCGGAAGGCGGAAGCTCCTGCAGGGCGGAAGCCCGCATCCTGCCGGCCGGCGCCAGGCAAAGAGGGACACCCGTCCTTCCCCCTGCGAGGCCGGGCTATACAAGCGGCGTTCCAGCGGCACGGATCCGCCCTCACCGCTTGCCCTTCGGACGCGGGCCGACATCGGAAAGATCAATCGGCTCGAAGCCGATCTCCTCTGCCGGCGAGTCCGGCGCCAATGTAAAGTCGCCCCTCTTCGGGTTCTTGCATTTCGGGTCCGCAAAAACCGAATGCCGGTCGTGACCCAATTCCTGCCAGGCCGCCAAGTCGATGGCGCCGTCCGCACCTCGGTCGGTGAAGCTCAACGGTTTGCCGCCGATGTCCCAGATCAAATTGAGATCACTGCTGTGGTTTTTCCACGCCAACTGACAGCCATAGCCGCCGCGGAAAATCGGTGTACCGTCGGTGATCATGATATTCCGTTCGAAGTTGAGCGCCCGATGAAAGCGGTCGGCCCGGCCGTGGGCCAGGATAGCGTCGGCGCCGAAAGCGAACACGTTGTTGCGCACGATATTCTCACGCCCGTAGTGCTGGTGGAAGACCGTGTCGTTCGTGCGGAAGCAGACATTGTTCTCGATAATCATGTGACTGCTGCCTTCATCGGGATAGATACACCAGGCTCCGTAGTGCGCCATGTTGATGTCGTGAATCAGGTTGCCGCGCAGCACCGTGCCCGGCTGTACCCCCAGGGTGTAGATGCCGCCCATATCCGACAGCAGCTCCTGGCCGATGTCGTGAATGTGGTTCTTCTCGATGCGGTTGTCGCGGCTGACGTTCTCGGCGTAGCCCCAGACCCAGCCGCAGGAGATCCCGCTGTAGTACAGGTCGTGAATATGGTTGTGGCTCAGCTCACAGCTGTGCGCGTTCATCGACAGGATGCCGACGCCGCAATGAAAGATCCGGCCGCCGGCTTCGATGTTGTTGTCCGTCACGCGATGATTGCCGGTCCGCCGATGCAGGGGATCCCTGGCGGATGCACCGTTGATCTTGACGCCGCCGGCGCCCATGTCGCGGATCGTGTTGCCAATTACGTTGATGCCCCAACAGGCATCGGCGATCTCGACGCCATACCAGCCGATGTGCTCGATGGTGCAATCTTCGACGGCACAGTGGCGCGCGGCTTCCATAAAGATCACGCCGGGCACGTCACAGTCCGCCTGGGAAGCGGCGGCAAACGTGCCGCGATAGTGGCGGCGGCTCTCGAACTCCTTGTGCGGGCCGGACGGCACGGCAAACGGGATCTCGGCATCACTGGGGTCGGGGTGCCGCCAGTCCGTGTGCCGGAACGTCAGCCCCTCGAACCGCAAGTACTCAACAAATTTGCCGGCGCCCGAATCGCCTTTGAGCACCAACAGCTGCAAAGTCGTCGGCGCGTAGACTTCCGTCTCTTCCGGTTTTTCGCCGCGTTTCGGCAGATAGTAGAGTTTGCCTTTCGCCTTGTCGAGATACCACTCGCCGGGGTTCTCCAGGGCGTCGAGGACATTGTCGAGATAGTAGTCGGCCAACTGGCTGCCGTGCGAACCGAACAACGGCGCCCGGCTCTGCCGCGCCATGGTCACCATGTTCGTTTTCGGGTCGAACGCCTCGATGCCCGAACGTTCCTCGATCCAGAAATGGAGAAAGACCACTTCCACTTCGTTCAGGTTATCGAAGGTCTTCACGTTTCCGTCATTGCACTCAAACTGCGTATAGCCGCCTTTGCCCCAGCCGCCGCGCTCCGGCAAACCGGGGACGGACTTCATGCGGAACAGCCCCTTACGCGGCAGCCGCGGACGGTCCCGGCGTTCGCCGTTGACGAACAGCTCGCGGAAGTTCCACTTGCCGTCACGCACATCCGGCAGGTCCGCAACCCAACAGGTCTTACCGTGGACCTTGCCCTTCTGCCATTCAGTGATCCGGCGGCCGCCGTCGATCACCGGCTTCTCGCGCGGGTATGCCTTGAAGGTCACCGGCGCCGAGTCCGCCGGCGTAAAGGTCAAGGGCTTCGCCAGTTCATAACGCCCCTTGCGGACCCAGACCGTTAACGGCCGGTTCAAGCCGGCGGCCACCGGAGCATCATGCTTGGGCCGGCCCAGGCCTTTCAATTGCCGCAGGCGCTGCTGCGCACCATGCAGTGTGGCCAGCGGCCCGTCGGTGCCGTCCTTGTTCGGTTTCGGCAGACGTCCGGACCATTGATCGTTGCCTTTCGGGGATACAAATACGTCGTCTTTGCCGAATTGCGTCGTGGTAGCCATCAGGAAGTCCTTTCTGCGGACACGAGTTGGGAAGAGATTAGGTAGGAACGAACGGGAGGATGTCTATGCTGGATGAACACCTCAACGGTTTCCCCTACTGTCCGAAGCGCAGACCTCAATGCAAGGGCAGATGGCGAATTCCGCCGGGATTTCGCGGCCCGCAGTCACCGGATCCCGGGTAGTCACCCCAGCTGCCGACGTGGTTCGAGCGAGCTCAAATGACGGGGTCGCGATCGAGATCCGAGTACGGGTAGTGCCCGGCCTCCTTGAGCAGGCTCAAGACCTTCGCGCCGCCGTTCTTCATGGCATGGGTCATCTCCGATCGAAAGACCTCGATGATCAGCAGCAGGCCCATCTGTGCCGAGCCGACAGCCTGTGTGGGCGAGTACGCGTCGAACATCAGACACTTGCCGCCGACGTGCTCCATGTCCTTGGGGAACTCGCAGGTTTCATTCGGGTTCAGCGTTGCTTCCTGGCAGTACATGGCAATCATGTTGAGGATACGGTTCATGCTGTCGTGCGCCTTGCCGAACGGCGTGTTCTCATCTTTCACCTCGTCGAGGTCGAGAGCATGTCTGGTGAACATAACCAGTTCATAAGCGGGATAGACGCGGTTGGACGGGCCATTGCCATGGCGGTTAACCAGCTCTTTGGTGGCGATTGCCGTCCCGTCAATGCCGTTCGGGAAATAGTACAGATCCAGGCCGCCGCCAATCTCGAAGGGGATGATGGCGTGCATCACCATGTCGTGTTCTTTCCCGAGCACCGACTCCATAAACGCGGACTTCTGCTCGTGCCAGGTGATCTCCGCGTCTTCATCATAGTCGTCCTGCGATTCAACGTCCCCATCCGGCACATCGCCCTTACCACCGCCAAACAGCCATTTGAACATCGTTCTTATCCCTTCGCTTTGTTTGTTTTGCCGCGTTCGCCCGCAGGCCGTCGCAGGTCATTGACCGACCTCTTGCGGGCAGCGCTGTTCTCCAGCTCTTTTTGAACCGACAACGTACGATATCCGATCAGTCGCGCCCGCACAAGGTTTTTCAAAAGACGTACAACCATGAAGAAGGAAGATAAGCAAGGGGGACTTTATGCCGTTCGCAGAAAACCAGCTGTTAACCCAGCAAAGCCTGCTGCAACGCCTTCAGCGTTGATCCGTGTCGCGACATACTCCTGGGGCGGGCTTTACCAACCCCGGGCTTGAAACGATCACGCCTTCAGCGTGAGGAGGCGCGGCGCACCGGATTTCGCGGGAACTATACGTGGATGAGGTCCGGCGGGCCGGAGATCTGACCGACGATGACGCGTTCGAGAAAGACCTTGCTGCCGTGGGAGTCGGCGGCGATGCGATCATCGACGTTGAATTCCACGCGTCGACTGCTGGTGCCGGCGTTGCGCGCCATGGCAATCAGTTCCTCCGCCAGCATCCGTGCACCGTCTTTTGTTGCTTCGTCAACGGTCTCGAAGGCCTTGCCCTCGCCCAGCCCCAGAAGCAGAAAGCCTTCGATCTCGTCCGGCTGAATGGTCAACTGTCGATTCACCGTCACCCAACTGGTAATGGCGCCGACCGCATTGGCAACGGCGGCATGGTCCGGGATAATCAACTCGCCGTGCAGCAATGCCACGGCCTCCGGCATGAAATACGCCGCCGGCGCACCCAGGCCAATCACCGGTCGGTCCAACGTCGCCTTCAAATGCAGACCCTCTGTACTGTTGCTCAAGACCTTCTGCAGCAGAACCTGACAGGCGTCGCATTCGTCCATCGCATCAGCATCCGTGACGGCGTCCAGCTGTTTCTTGATCAACTGCACTGCCAACGCTTCCGACACGCGATCCACAATATCCTCGGCAAAGTCATCAACGGTCTTGCCGACCAGTTCGGCATACATCGTGGTCAATCGTCGCGACGGATCGCTGTCCCACAGTTCGAGTCGTTCCAGGACATGCAGCACATCGGTGGGCGTCAGGCCGCAGCGAAAGACGAGGTAGTGCTGTTCGAGACGCTCGAACTTCAGCATCTTCCAATGTCGCACACCGGCCTTGGACGCCAATTGCACGAGCGACAAAGGACCTCCTTGCAGGGCAGCGAGGATTGCCTCCTCCTGATCGTTCAGCGCGAAGTCCGGCTGGCGCCCGGTCGCGACGAGGATCTGCATGGGCCGCGTGTCCGCCTTGAAGTCCTCGAAGCACGCCTCCAGATAGCTGAGGATGGTATTGCCGGATTCGTGCTCGGCTACGAGCCAGCCGACGGGAGCAACCCGCCGCGGCCCGATTGTCAGTTCGCCTTTGTCGAAGAGGATATTGCTGTCGCCGCCGAGTCCGACAGTGCGCATATCCAGGGCCCGCACATGCGTGCTCCAGCCGCCGACACGGGCGCCGGACAGCCGGGTATTCACGCGGCCGCGGCGGACGGACGCCAGGTCGGACGTGGTCCCGCCGATGTCCAGCACGGTGGCGTCGTCGAGCTCCGTCAGGTAGCGGGCGCCGGAAACACTGGCGGCCGGCCCGGACAGGATCGTCTCGATCGGGCGCTCGAGGGCGATGTCGGTGCTCATCAGCGAGCCGTCACCTTTGACCACCGCAATGGGAGCGGAAACACCCATACGGTCGAGGGACGTGCGGACGTCCTCCAGGAATGCCTGCAGCACCGGGATGATGCGCGCATTCAAGACAGCGGTATTGGCGCGCACGAAAAAGTTAAGCTGGTCCGACAACTCGTGGCCGCAGACAACGGGCAGATGGAACTCCTCGCGCAGGAGCTGTTTGACCGCCGCTTCATGAGCGGGGTTGACGGCGCCGCCGTAGCCGGATACCGCAAAGGCCATGACTTCATCGGTCTCGACCATGCGTTTCGCGCCCTTGCGGACGGCGTCGGGATCGATCGCCTGCGTTTCCTCGCCGTGAATGTCCAGCCGCCCGGGGATGATGGCGTACGGATCATGCTGGATCTCGCCGGGCGGCACCTTGCCGCCCGGCGGCATGATCAGCAACCCGACCGTCTGGCCCTGGCCTTCAACGATCGCATTCGTCGCCAGCGTGGTCGACACGGACACCAGATCCACCTCATCCCACGACGCGCATTCCAGTTGGGCCACGGCCTGTTCGATGCCGATGGTGTAGTCCCATTTCGTAGTCAACGCTTTGCCGGTGGTCAGGACCTCCCCGGAGCGGAAGTCATAGACCACCGCATCCGTGTACGTGCCGCCGGCGTCGATGCCCAGGCCGAGACGCGTCTGCGGTTCCGGCGCCGCATTGTCGGCGTCGATGGTGAAGTCCTTCAGGACCGTATGCGAATGGCCGTCATCCTCCCACGGCGGGACGGCGATGATACCGCCCGCGATCGGGTCGAACCGGATGACGTGTTCAGGCGGCACACAGAGCAGCTCCGGGGTTGATTGCGGCACCGTCAGGGCCTGTTCCAGCAGCGACTGATTGCCTTCAACCCGTTCGTACTCCCAACCGAACTCCGCCGCCATCGCTTTGGCATAGGACTCGTAGGTCTCGCGATCGCCGCTGCCGGTGTCGATGAAGACCGCGCGCTGGTAGTTCCGCTGCCAGCTGCTGAGGAAATCGACAATGGCTTCGGCGTTCTCTGCGCCGTATTTCGGCGTCAACCTGGCGAGTTCTGCATCGCGGTTCTGAAAGGGCTCTTTGCGGTTGGGCTGGCGCAACGGCTGGACCTTTTTGTCGTACCAGCCGGCAGAGATATAGAACGTCCCGGGACACTTGGTGAACTGCTCTTTGTACGCGGCATTCGACCCGAGGAAGAGCGAAATGCAGTCGTGCACCCGGGGCACGACCAGCGGCACGTTCCGGGCCTTAATGCCGACCACGCCACGGCCGCAAATGCCGTAACCGATGACAATGCGGTCCATGGTTTCCTTGTCGGACACGATGTTGATCCGGTGCTGCAGTTGGCGCCGCAACTCTGCCGGCGTCGCATGCAGTCCGGCTTCGAGGTATTCGCAGGACAGCTGTTGTCCCAGTTTCTCAGCGAGCACGGCGAAATCGAGTTCCATGACGCCGCAGGCGATGATATGTGTTTTGAAGGACATGAAGAGAGGTTCAGCGGTTCAAGGTTCAGGAAATGCATCTCAGATTTCGGCAGGAACGATAGGTGCGATTGGGCATTAGGCAATCCCGACACGAATCTCCAGCTGCCCGAATCCGTTCAGTCGGTCGCATCCCGGGCCGGCCTGAAAACAAGGGCATAGCCCTTGATTTTTGCCTGTGTTTCCCAATTGTAACGGGGTTTTGGCCGTCTTCCGGGCGGTGTGGTTGGAAGAAGGTGACGCGGTTCGTGCCGACGTCACCGAAACAATTGTCGTACAGACAAAACGATTCGTTCAACACGGAGGAACGAGGAGACCATGAAGACACGTATCTGGACCATTCTTTGTGCCGTTCTGCTGGCCGGTTTTGCCGCCGGCTGCAAGCAGAAGGACAACGGCAATGCCGGCAAGAAGACGATCACCATCTGGTGGGCGCAGTGGGCGCCGGCCGACGGCCTGCAGGAACTCGGGAACGAGTTTGAGAAGGAAACCGGCATCGCCGTCAAAGTCGAACAGATTCCCTGGAGCAGTTACCAGGACAAAGTGTTCAAGAACTTCGGCAACAAACAGACGGATTTCGACATTGTCGTCGGCGACAGCCAGTGGATCGGCGTCGGCGCCGTGGACGGTTTGTATCTGGAGTTGACGGACTGGCTGCCGACGGCCGTCGACCTGAACACGGTCCATCCGCAGGCGAAGAAGTACCTGTGCGAGTATCCGGCGGGCAGCGGCAAGTACTTCGCCGCCCCGTGCGAGACGGATGCCGTCGGCTTCGCCTATCGCAAGGACTGGTTTGAGGATCCGCAGGAGAAAGAGGCGTTCCAGGCGAAGTACGGCCGCGAACTGGCTATGCCGAAGACCTGGGCGGAGTTCAAGGATATCGCTGCTTTCTTCCATCGTCCCGACGACAAGCGCTATGGCTGCGTGCTGCTGACCGGCCGCGGCTATGACTCCCTGACCATGGGCTTCCAGCAGGTGATGTACTCGTTCGGCGGCGCCTGGGGCGATCCGGCCACCTACGAAGTCGCGGGCTACGTCAACAACGACGGCGCGGTGAAAGCGTTGGAGTTTTACAAGGAGCTCCTGCAATACGCCCCGAAGGGCGCGGAAAACAAGGACTACGGCCAGACGCTGGAGGCGTTCAATAACGGGTCAACCGCGATGGCGATGGATTACTTCGCTTTTTACCCGACCATGGTCAAGAAGATGGGCGACAAAGCCGGCTTCTTCTCGATGCCGATACAAGACAAGAAAGTGGTCAGCCTCGGCGGCCAGGGCATGAGCATCTCGACCAAGGTTTCGAAGGACCAGCAGGAGTTGGCCAAGAAGTTCATCGCCTGGTTCCTCAAGGAGGAGAACCAGAAGAAGTGGATCACCAAGCCCGCCGGCTTCACCGCCAACACCGTCATTCTCGAGAGCGACGAGTTCAAACAGGCGACCGCCTACAACGCGCCGTTCGCCGAATCCCTGGACGCGCTGCAGGACTTCTGGAACGTGCCGGAGTACAACAAACTTCTGGCCGTCGTGCAGAAGTATGTTGGCGAGGCCCTCGACGGCACCAAGACCGCCAAAGAGGCCTTGGACCAGATCGCCGAAGAACACACGCAGATCATGAAGGACGCCGGCCACCTGAAGTAAGGTGCGGCAGGGACCGGAACAGGAAGGCCGGCAACGGACTATGGCCGATGACGCCGCAAAACCGGCAGCTGCCGGGAAGTCACGCGACTGGCTTCTGAAGTACGGGCTGGTGGGGCCGGTGCTGGTCTTCCTGATCTCGTTCAATGTCTTCCCGTTGTTCTACAACATCGTTCTCGGTTTCTCCAATGCGAAGCTGACGCGCGAGGGCTTTGACTGGGTCGGCACGCAGAACTACGGCCGCATCTTCGATCTCACGGCGCACCCGGAATACGCGGCGGCACTGCAGACCACCGCGTTGTTTGTTGTTCTGGCGGTCAGCATCGAGCTGATTCTCGGTTTCCTTCTCGCCCTGGCCTTGCGCGACAAGTTCCGCGGCAAGACCACGATCCTGATCATCCTGTTGATCCCGATGATGCTGTCCCCAGCGGTCATGGGCTTGTTCTGGCGCTTCATCCTCGATGCCGAATTCGGCGTGGTCAACCAATTCCTGGGCATGGTGGGCTTGACCCAGCCCGTCTGGCAGCGCGACTGGAAATTCACCACGATCTTGATCATCGACGTCTGGATGTGGACGCCGTTCATGATGCTGATCTCGCTGGCGGCGTTGAACGCCATCCCGAAGTACATCTACGAAGCCGCCGAGATCGATCAGGCCGGCCGTTGGGCCGTATTCCGAAGGATCACCTTACCCATGTGCGCCCCGTTGTTGATTCTGGCCGCCCTGCTGCGCACCACGGATGCACTTAAGCAATTCGATCTGGTCGCGGCGATTACGGGCTACAATGATGCGGCCACGCAAACCCTGAGTGCGCTGACTTATCGCGAGGCAATCCTCGATCGCGAAATCGGCATCGGTTCTGCCTATGCCTGCGTCATCCTGGTGATTGTCATCGCCATGGCGACGATCTTTACCCGCTACCTGGCGTATCTGCAGAAGCGCCAGGGGAAGGAGACCTGATGAAGATCGGTCGCTGGTTTATCATTATCCCGTACTTCCTGATCGCCGCTCTGCCGCTGGTCTGGATGGCAACGACGTCGCTCAAGAACAAGGCGGATACGACCAGCCGACATCTGAAGTTCATCCCGGCCACAGCGCCGACCGAGAATCCGGAAAGCCCAAAATTCGACATGACGGTCGACAGCTATCGCGACCTCAACAAGTCGGCGATGGGCACGAACCGATCATTCTTCTATTACCTGTGGAACAGCATTCTCGTTGGCACACTCAGTACGTTGGCGGCCGTCTGTCTGGCAACCGCCTGCGCCTACGGCTTCAGCCGATTCAAGGTGGCCGGCGCCGCCGACTGGCTGTTCTTCATCCTTTCCACCCGCTTTCTGCCGCCGCTGGCCGTTGTCGTGCCAATCCTGATTATGTACCGCACACTGAACCTGCAGGATACCCGGCTCGGCCTCGTGATTCTTTACACGGCATTTAACCTCTCGTTGGCAGTGTGGCTGATGAAGGGTTTCATCGATGAAATTCCAAAAGCCTATGAAGAGGCCGCACTGGTGGACGGTTACAGCCGCCTGCAGGCGTTTATCCGGATCATCGTGCCGCAGGCGGCTACCGGCATCTGTGTCACCGCGGTCTTCTGTCTGATCGCGGTCTGGAATGAATTCGGCTTTGCCATGACCCTGAGCGACGACGTGGCGAAGACGGTGCCGGTCTACTTCGCCGGCCTGCAGGGATCGATCAGAGGCATGCCCTGGCATCAGGTTGCAGCGGGAAGCCTGATTTTCGTCGTACCGATTATCATCTTCACCATTCTCGTCCGCAAGCACCTCTTGCGCGGCGTCACATTCGGCACGATCAAGCAGTGAGTTCAGAGACAGGAATAGATCAGCAATGATTCGCGTGCTCGACAAAATCGCGTTAAGCGGCATGACGCTCGGGCTGTTGTTGCTGCTGTTCCCGTTGCTGCGTTTGGCCGGCGCCTGCGAAGACATTGCCGCGCTTGAATTCGTCAGCAAGGCCGCCACGGCCATGGCCAAGCCGGTGGTTTTCAAAACCGGCTTCTTCCTGACTTTGATCGCGACTGTTTTTCATATCTTCACGTCGCACATGGTCAAGCCGAAGGAGACGGACGCATGAGTTTCCTGACGTTGACGGATCTGCGGAAAGTCTACGATGACGGCACGGAAGCCGTAAGGGGCATCGACGTCGCCATCGAAGCAGGTGAGTTCATCGTCCTGCTCGGTCCGTCGGGTTGCGGCAAGACCACCACACTGCGCATGATCGCCGGTCTGGAAACGGTTTCCGGTGGCACCGTGGAGCTGGGCGGCAAAGACGTAACCAGACTGCGGCCGGCCCAGCGGGATGTCGGCTTTGTTTTCCAATTCTACGCGCTATATCCGCACTTATCCGTCTATGACAACATTGATTTTCCGCTGCGCAGCGCGGGCATGCCGAAACGCGAGCGTGCGGGACAGGTGCGGCATGTCGCCGAACGCCTCGGGCTGGAGTCGCTGCTCAAACGCTATCCCGGCCAGCTCAGCGGCGGCGACCAGCAACGGGTTTCGCTGGCACGCGCCATGGTACGCACTCCGCAGATCTACTTGATGGACGAACCGTTGGGTACACTTGATGCCGATGTCCGTCTGGAAATGCGCGAGTTCATCCGCGAGCAACAGCAGGAGCTGAAGGTCACAACGATCTACGTCACGCATGACCAGGAAGAAGCGATGAGTCTGGCCGACCGCATCGTGGTGATGAAAGACGGCGAGATCCGACAAGTGGGCACGCCGCTGCAGGTCTATGACCGGCCGGCCGACGCGTTCGTCGCCGACTTTGTCGGCAGCCCGGGAATGAACTTCATCCATGGCGAGATCAAGGACGGCTGCTTTGTCGCCGGCAAGGCGCAGCTGCCGATCGCGGCGTCCTGCAGTGCCGGTCCTGCGACCTTCGGCGTCCGGCCGGAATATCTGCGACCCGAAGCCGAAGGCACACTCAAAGGCACAGTCGCCACCATTGAGTTCTTTGGATCCTGCCGTTTCGTCTATGTCGACACACCTTGTGGTCGGTTGGTCATGCGGACGGATACAGGCGCAGATCTGGAGGTCGGCGACGATATCGCTCTGGACGCGGAGACAGAGCATATCTGTCTGTTTACCGGAGATCGGGAGCGGCTGGTCCCATGACATTTCTTACCTTGAACGGCATCAACAAGAGCTTCGGTTCGATCCAGGCACTGCGCGACGTCACGTTGAGCGTCGACGAAGATGAACTGCTGGTTGTCCTCGGGGTGACCGGCGCCGGCAAGACGACAATGCTGCGCACGATCGTGGGACTGGAACAGCCGGACAGCGGCAGCATCGCGATCACGGGCAACGACATTACCGGCCTGCCGCCGGCCGACCGGGACATGGCGCTGGTCTTCCAGAATTTCTCACTCTATCCGAGTTGGACAGTTCGACGCAACCTTGCCTTTCCTTTGTTGGCGCCGGGGCGGAACCTGCCACGTGAAGAAGTGGCGAGGCGCATCGACTGGGCTGCCGATGTTCTGCAGATCAAGCGACTGCTGGACCGAAAAGCGGTTCAGCTGTCGGGCGGAGAGATGCAGCGCGTCGCCATCGGCCGTGCCATCGTCCGGCAGCCGCAAGTCTTTCTGATGGACGAGCCGTTGACAAATCTCGACGCGAAACTGCGCGAAGCGCTGCGAGTGGAACTGGTGGTTCTGCGCCGCAAGCTCGGCACGCCGATGGTATTCGTTACGCACGACCAGAGCGAAGCCCTGTCCATGGGCGATCGCGTTGTGGTGCTGTCGGCGGGGCGCGTCCTGCAGATCGGCACGCCGGAGGACGTCTATGCACGGCCGGCATCGCCCGAGGTCGCGCGGCAGCTGGGCCAGCCGCCGATCAACATTCTGCCGGCAACGCGAACCGCGGGCAACTGGTGCGCCGGCGACGGAACGGTACTGATGCCGGCCGGCGGCGATGCCGCGGACCGGATACAGCTGGGCATTCGGCCGGAGGACATCGAACCTGAGGGCGGCGAGACCGACGGCATCGTGCGGGTTGTCGAGGAGACCGGGCCGGAGAAGATCCTGCTGGTGCATTGGGCGGGGCACGAAATTCATATCCTGACTCGCCGGCATGCCCCCTGGCAACCGGGCGACAGCATCAAACCACGCATTAACCCGGAAAGAGCCGTGCTCTGGCCGGCATGATCGCGCCCGTTGCAATCGACGGCAAAACTCGTTACAGTAAATATAGGGAGTCGCTGGGACACGACACCAAGGGACCGGAACGGCGGAATACACTGGCGAAGCCCGCGATTGAAAGGGAGACATCATGGCAAAGCGAAAGATCGGCCGAATTATCGGCGATATCATCAAACTCACGATTGTGGCAGCAATTATCGGCGGCGTTCTGTTCTACTTCTTCGGCGACCATTTCAAGCAGATCAAGGCCGTCAAAGACGTTGACATCAGCGAACTCTATACGGTCAACGAATCGGACCAGAAGCTGCAGGGCCCGATCAAGGACGATCTGAAGCTGCCCGCCCCCGGCAAGCCCGGGTACTACTGGCGGGTTTACTTCAAGCATCTGCCGGAAAGCAGAAAGGAACCTGACAAAGACAAACTCCGGTTCGTCGCGACGTTCAAACGCAAGATCAACAAGAGTGAACGCAGCGATGCCGGCGGCACCAGCCATCATTACACGCCGGGCGACCTCGCCCTCGATTTGCGGATCAAGAAACAGTCGTTTGATAAGACGATCTACAAGGAGCGCTACGCCCGCGAACTGAAGCCGATCATTGTCCGCGAAGCCGGCGAAGGCATTTCCGAGTCACGCAAACGGGAAGCCTTCGAGGACGAGGAAACGAAGATCATCAAGCACGAACTGCCGACGTATCTGAGCATCGCCGCCATCGTTCTCATGGAAGACGAGGGCGACCTGGACGATGAGTATCTGCCGACTGTGGCCGACGCCTGTGCGCACAGCGAGAAGAAGATCTCCACGGCTGCCGTCAAGGCGCTGCTGGATATGCGCCCCCGCGACATCGACGCCATCAAAGAAGCCCGGATGATACTGGCCAAACGGATGCCCGGCATCAAAGAGGACGAAGTCAAGAAGAACGCAAGGCGGGCACAGAAGTATCTGGAGAAGCGGCTGGAGAAAGCCAAGCGCCGAGCCGACGACGATGACAAGGACGGGGAGGACAAGGAAGAGAAGAGCGGCGAAGAAGCCAAGGAGAGCAAAGAAGAGAAGGACGCCGGGGAGTAGCGGAAAAACGGCGGGCAACCGAATCAGGACCTGCCCGGTTTGCGAAAGCGAAGGACCTCCCGGCGTCTTAGTGTTCGTTCACGGCCCCAGACCCGGACGCTGATCCCGCGGCGCCCGTCATTCCGCAAGGTGCACGTCGCCGGGGTGATGGAAACGGTCACGGGCACACCTTGCCAGACGATGGGGAATGACAGTTTCTTCCACTTTGCCGGCAATCGCGGCGCCAACGTCAGCACATCCGTCTGCATGGCCGTCTTCATCCCGGCAAACCCGAACACGGCGACCTGCCAGTTGTTGCCGCAGCCGGCAATATGGACACCTTCAGCAGCGCCGCCGTTGGCGACATCGAGGTCTTTCCCACAGCTCTTGGCCCAGAACCTCCAGGCTTCCTTTTCTTTCCCCAGACGCAGTGCCACGATGGCGTGCACGCCGGCGGACAGCGATGAATCATGGGTTGTCCGCGGCACATAGTAGTTCCACGCCTGCCGGACTTCGTGGTCGTCGAATTCATCGGGGAACAGCATCATCAAGAGGATCACGTCGGCCTGTTTCAGGGCGTTGGTCCGATACAGTCGCTCCTGGGAGACCTGGGCCGCGAACGTCCTCTGGCGGTCGGGCCAATCGCGTTTAAAGTCCGGCGGCGCCCGCAGGTCAAAGTCCTCACACTGAAGCACGAGTCCGTCAGCGCGCCGGAAGATCGGCAGTTCCTCCGCGGCCTCGCGGAATGCCCGCCGTTCCCGGGCTCCCCCCTTGGGGCCGGCGGCGGCGAGTCGAAGCGCGAGAGCGACCATGCGGTTGGTGTAGGCATTGTTGTGGGCGATCGGGCAGTATTCGTCCGGGCCCATTACCCCCAGCAGACTCGGGTGCTCATCGCCGGGACGCCGATCCAGCCGGTCCAGCCAATAGCGGGCGGTCTGCAGGATGACATTCGCTGCCGGCCCCGGCAGATATTCCGGGTCGACCGCCCGCCCGTAGTGGGCCAGACCGTACGCGACCGCAGCGGTGACATGGACCTCGTGCTCGCGATACTGCCAGCCGGGGCAGCAGTCGTTACCGTCGCAGTCCGACTCCCATGGATAGCGGGCGCCGCGATAGCCGTAGGCGGCGGCGACCCGCCTGGCGCCGGGCAACGTGTTGATCCGGAAGTCCACCAGACTTCGCGCCTTATCCGGAATGGTGTAGAGATAGAAGGGCAACAGGTTCATCTCGGTATCCCAGAAGAACCGTCCCCAATAGGCCTCGCCGGCGTAACCTTTGGCATCGATCGCCACGCGGCTGTCCGGCACATGCGCCCGCAGCAGGTGGTAGATCGACACGCGCATGGCCAACTGCGACGACGGATCGCCGTCGATCAGCACATCCGTGCGCTGCCAGCGGTCGCCCCAGACGGCAGCGTGTTCGGCCCGCAGCTCGTCCCACGTACAGCCATTGACGGTGATCAACTGCTTCTCCGGCGACGGCATGTCCGGGTTGCGCGTCGTCCACACAGCCGTGCGCTTCTCGATGGTCTCCCATTTGCCGCGGCGCAATTCGATGGTGCCGGCGAGCCGACCGTCGCGATCGCCGTGCTGGAATCCGGACCGAACAAACGACGCCCGCAACTGCGACTGCAGCCGCACCTCGTCGTCGGCGTCCGTCCGAACCCGACAACGGATTTCATCGGCGCCAACCTGTTTGATCTCGCGTTCAACGAAATGATCGTAGCCGTTCGTCCGGACGTCGGCATCGATGCCGGCATAGATCCGCAACTCCGTCTTCCGGTTGGCTTTCACCCGCAGCCGCTGGCAGCACAGGTCCGGCCGCGCCGCACTGACAAAGCGTTCGAAGCACAGCGTCAGGCGGCAGCCGGCGCGGGTCTTCCAGACCAGTTCGCGACGCAGGACGGCCTCTTTCAGATCAAGGACACGCCGGTATTTCGCGGTGGCGCTATGGGCCATATCCAGCTTCTCACCGTCAACCACCGGCCGCAAATCGAGAAAGAACGGCAGGTTCAGCAACTCATTACTGCAGAGCGGGTGTTCCCCGTAGATGCCGGGCACATAGGTGCCCCAGGTCGACGGCGTAACGGGGAACTCCTGGCTGGTTACATTGCCCGGATACCGCATATATTCCCGGTTCTGCGGGCAATCCGCCAAGTGCTCCTCGAACGAGCCGCGGATGTGCAGCCGACCACTCCCCAACGTCAACAATCCCTCCCACGCCTTCGCCGTCTGCAGATCGAAAGCATTTTCTTCAAGCAACCAGGTGTTCGACATCACGGCCCTTCTCTATCCGCCGTTTGGCACACACCGGTACTCTACACCGGCAGACAGTTGACGCAACGCGTCCCGACTCTCAAGCGGTCGGGAACTGTAAGTACTCGACCGCGCCCGTCTGCCGGTTCTGCAGGACTCCAACGCGGCTGAATGTCCAACCGACGAATGTAGAATGTAGAATGACCAAGTACGGATTCGGACCGGATTCACGCGACATTGATGCGTCTGATTTCCGCCCTTGGACATTGGGCGTTCCTCTGTTGATGTCCCCGACAGAAGTCGGG
>CAYLNH010000001.1:65427-154827 GCA_964384625.1 uncultured Lentisphaerales bacterium | reverse complement strand
AGGCTGACGATACAATAAGGTATTCAAGGCCCGCCTAATTGATGCGCACGCCCTATGTCCCCAAACGCCGTCTGCTGGATTGGCCGGGAATGCTGCAGGAGGCCCTGGACCGACTCGGCGTGTCGGCGTTCCATCTGGTCGGCGTTTCCGGAGGCGGTCCCTATGCCTATGCCTGCTGCCAGGCGCAAATGGCCGGACTCGAAGCGGTCGGGGTCGTCTGCGGTCTGGGGCCGTTCGATTTGCCGTCGGCGGTCCGGGCGATGAGCTGGGAGATGCGCTGGGGGATGCGGCTGACGCGCTGGTGGCCGGGCTTCGGCGCCATCGTCTATCGCGCCTTTGTTGCCGCTGTCGCCGGCCGCAATCCGGGCAAAGCGCTGGAGTTGTACCTGCGGCGGCATTCCGGGCCCGATGTAGAATTGCTGGGCGTCGACGACAAGCGGCGCATCCTGATCGACTCGACGCGGGAAGCGCTGCGCCGGGGCGGTCTCGGGGCGGCCCGCGATCTGGTGATTTACTCCACGGACTGGGGCTTCGCACTGGAACAGGTGGACCGGCCCATTCAGCTCTGGCATGGCGAAGCGGATCCCATCGTCCCCGTGGAATTCAGCCGCGAGGTACACCGGCTGCTGCCGCAGGCGGAACTCAAGACCTACCCCGGTGAAGGTCATTTCTCCATGCCGCTGACCCGCATCGGTGAAATCCTCGATTTCTTCCGGCAGCCGGAGTCCGGCCAGGCGTCGCGATGACTCAGCCGGCCGCCGCCTCGATCTCCTCCCGGGCGATCTGCGTCCAGCGATCGAAGCGCTCGGGATGGTGTTCGCAGGTGTGGGTGTCTTTCAACACCAGTTCCAGGACACAGTCATGCGCCATGGCGACATTGATCGTGTGGCGGATATAGCTGCGGATGAACGCCTCGTTGAAATCGCCGACCAGATGCGACGGATTCGGCTTCCAGGAGAAGATGTAGTCGCCCTTCAGTTTCGCCGCGCATTGATCGACGTCCGCCCAGGGCGCGATGGAAATACGGCGGATATTCGGGATCTGGAAGACGAGGTCGAGTTTGTTCGTCAGGTCCTCGCAGCAGCCGTAGGCGTTCAGGCCGAAAGGCGCCAGGAGCTCCTTCTCGTAGCGCAGCGAGAACTCTTCGTGCTGCTCCGGACCGACCTGCGCCAGTTCCTGGGCTTCGGCGGTGCCCCACATGTCGATGGGGCGGACGCTGCCGTTGTGGTCCGGCTGCGGCAGGCTGTTGCAGTAGCCGTTGCCGCCCGAACCCTGGTAGGTGTAGTCGTTGTTGAGTTCCAGGAGGTCCTGATCGAGGTGCTGCTGCAGCACCTTCTTGTGGCCCTCGGTCAGGAAGGCCATGGCGTCGTGCAGCATCTGCGGTTCGCAGTACATGTCCATCATCATCTCTTCCAGCCCGCGCCACCCGGTGTACTGGTTCATCAGATGGTAGCACAGCCGCGGGACGCCGGTCAGCTTGACGTCCAGGATGTCGCCGAACAGGTCCCGGTGGAAATCCAGGTTCTTCTGCGTTGCCTTGTCGTCGTACTCGATCGTCGGGTGGGTCAGCTTCTTCAGGTCGGCGGCGCTGTGGATCACCGGGTCGAAGTGCCAGGCGCCCCGGGCTTCGGTACTGGGAATGTTCTTCTTCTGCAGTCCCCAGCCGGAGTTGCGCACGACCTTGCGCACCGGCCATGCCTTCTCCAGAACCGTGTCGTCCTGGAAGTGCTCGAAGGTGTACAGGCGGCTGCGAAGTTGAAACTCGATGCCGGCCAGAGCGTCGTCTTCCACCTCGCACTTCGGGATCAGCTCACGCCAGGAGCCCTCCGGGAAGATCAGCATCAACGGTTTTTTCAGCTCCAGGTCGTTGTGTTGCTGCCACAGTTCGCGGCGCTCGTGATGGACAGGCAGGGCGGCGGCGTCGGCAACCTGTCGGGCCAGGTCCTGCAGCACGCGGCGGTCGTGATCGGAAACCATAAGGCACTCCTTGTCAATGAATCCTCGGCGGGTCTCGGTTCGAGTGGACTGTCCCACTGGCGGGGAGAGCGGTTCTTGCGCCGCCTCGCGCGCGGCGTTGTCAGCCGAACCCAGCGATACCCGTATCGCCGGGACGCAACCACCGGCAGAGCAGCAAAGATGCATCAAGATCACGCCTCACCGTTTCAGTGAGCCAGTACACTAGGGCATGCCTTGACATCCGGCACAAGGGGAGGATATTGCAGAAAACAGGGACAAAACTAACTATGTTCCCACCTATGCGAATTTCATCGGAAGCGGTTGTGCAGCCCGGGAGTGGGGCATTATTCAGTGCGACGGGTCCGCAGAAGCACGCCGACCGGGTGATGGACTGTTGGGAGATTCTGTTTGTGCGCAGCGGCTATCTGGGCATACAGGAGGACAAAAACGACTTCGTCGTCCAGCCCGGCGAGTCAATCATCCTCTGTCCGGGGCGGCGGCATCGGGGGACACTGCCGTTTCCCCCGGATCTGACGCTGTTCTTTGTGCACTTCCAGGTGGACGATCCGGTTGCCCGTCCCGGCGGTGACGGGCTGACGGTGCCGCAGTATACGGCGGTGACCCGGCCGGACCGGCTGTCGATTCTGTTCCGCTTGCTGCTGGCGGAGCAGGGTTCGGCGCTGTGGCAGAGCGACTGGCCGGCGTTGATGATGCGGCTGATCCTGCATGAGATTGCGTTGGCGCCGGCCGCGGCCCGGCGGCAGCCGGTGCAGCCGGGGCCGCAGGGTCTGGCGGATCGGGCGGCGGCGTGGATCGAGGAGCACTTCGCCGACGGCATCGGCGCCGGAGATGCGGCACGCGCCATGGGCTGCCATCCGAACTATCTGGCGCGCGTCTTCCGGCAGTACTACGGCCAGACCATGAGCCGGTTCCTGCACGAGATCCAGATTTCCGCCGCGAAGCGTCTGCTGCTGGAAAGCATGCTGCGGATCAAGCAGGTCGCTTGTCGCTGCGGGTTCAACGACGAAGGGTACTTCCGTCGGATCTTCAAGCGGCTGACCGGCGTCACCCCGAAAGCGTTTCGCAACGCGCATGCGGCCTTGCCGTTTCGCCCCGGTCGATCTTTATGAGGTCTGCATTGCCTGCGCGACCTTCGTCGACAGCGCGTTCAGCCGGAACGGCTTCTGGATGAAGTCCATGGCGCCGGCTTCCAGGACCTCCTGAATATCCTCGCTCATGACGTGGCCGGAAGCCACCAGGATCCTGGCGTTCGGGTCGAGCCGGCGCAGTTCGAAGAAGACATCGCGACCGCTCATGCTGGGCATGACCATATCGAGGATGACCAGTTTGAGCTCATCTTTGAGTTGGTCGAAGGCTTCGATGCCCTCCGGGCCGTCGGTTGCGACGCTCACCTCATAGCCCATGCGCACGAGCATTCGTTCGGCGATGCTGCGGACGATGGCTTCGTCATCGATAACCAGGATGTGGCCGGTGCCGGAGACGCTGTCTTCGCCGCCGGGCTTGACATCGGCGGCGTTGGTCTCCTGGTCGAGCGGCAGGAACAGATTGAACGTCGTGCCTTTGTCCGGCTCGCTGGAGACGCTGATGGTGCCGTTGTGACTCTTGACGGTGCCGTAGACGGCGGCCAGTCCGAGGCCGGTGCCTTTGCCGATGGGTTTGGTGGTGAAGAACGGTTCGAAGATATGGGGCATGGTTGCCTGGTCGATGCCGACGCCGGAGTCGCGAACGGAAATCTGCAGGTACATCCCCGGGACGGCCTGATTCGGATGGCTGCGGCAGAACTCCGGATCAAGCTCCGTCGTCTTCGTCGCGAACGTCAGCGGACCGCCGTCGGGCATGGCATCGCGGGCATTGAGCGCCAGGTTCAGCACGGCGTTCTGCAGCTGCGACGGATCGCCCAGGACCAGATCGGGCTCCGCCTGCAGCTCGCGCACGATCCTGATGCGCCGGTCCAGCGTGTGTTCCAGCAGCGGCACGACCTCGGCGATGACCTCGTGGATGTGGACCGGTGTTGTCTGGTACTTGCTCTTGCGGGCGAAAGCCAGGAGCTGCCGCGTGAGTCCGGCGGCCTGCTCGGCGGCGGTCGAAATTATATCGACGAACCACGTCAGTTCTTCGTCGCCTTCGACCTCGCTGCGGAGGATTTCGGAGCAGCCGATAATGCCGCTGAGCTGGTTGTTGAAGTCGTGGGCGACACCGCCGGCCAGCTGTCCGATCGCTTCCATCTTCTGCGACAACTGCAGTTGGCTTTCGAGCTTGCGCCGTTCCGTAATGTTGCGCAGCGCCAGCTGCACGCGGCTGCCGCCCCGGCTTTCCCGCATCAACAGGGCGTTGGCTTCGACATAGACCTCTTCGCCGTCCAGATGGCGGGTGGTCAGTTCATAGGGCGGTCGCGTTTCACCGGCAAACGTCCGTTCCAGTTCGTCGCTCGCGCGAGCGCGCGAGGCCTTGGTGATGATTCCGGATTCGAGCAGCGACGTGCCGATCACGTCTTCCGCTCCGTAGCCCCACATGGTCACCGCCGCCGAGTTGAACGACAGGATGCGGGCGTCGCGATCCAGCGACAGGATCGCATCCGGCGACGAGTCAACCAGGGCCCGAAATTTCTCTTCGCTTTCCCGCAGCGCCTGTTCCGCCAACCGGCGCTGGCGCCGCATCTCGGCTTCCTGCAGCTCGCGTTCGATTGCCGGCACCAGCCGGCTTAGATTGTCCTTGCGGATGAAATCGTGCGCCCCCGCCTTCATCAGATCGACGGCAACTTCTTCGCCGACCGCCCCCGAAACCACGATGAACGGGAGGTCCAGCTTGCAGTCCCGACAGAACTTCAGGGCGGCGATGCCGTCGAACCCCGGCAGATTGTAGTCCGACAGCACCAGATCCCAGCCTTGCCGGTCGAGGGCGTCGCGCAGGGCCGCCTCCGACTCGACCCGCACGTGTTCCGGGTCGTAACCGCCCCGGCGCAACTCGCGCAGCAGCAGCAGGAGATCGTCTTCAGAATCTTCGACAATGATGACGCGTAGTGCTTTGGGCATCGTTCAGCCTCGGGCTCGCGGAGCTTCATTCAGTTGCAGCCAATACCGGCTGATCTGCCGGATGGCCTCCTGAAACCGGTTGAAGTCCACCGGTTTGCGCACATAACTGTTGGCCCCGTATTGGTAACTCCGACAGATATCGGTGTTCTCGTCGGACGTGGTCAGGACGACAATCGGGATGAGCCGGGTCGCTTCCGTTTCTTTGACCTGGCGGACGACCTGCAGACCATCGATCTTGGGCAGTTTCAAATCGAGCAGAATGAGCTGCGGCAGGACGTGCCGGTCCCGATCCCGGCAGGGCCCGCGGCCCAAAAGGTAATCCAACGCTTCCGCGCCGTCGTGGACCACGTCGATATCGGCCTTGATCGCTGCCGCGTCCAGGGCGCGCATCGTCAAGATCTCGTCGTCGGAGTTGTCCTCGATCAGAAGGATCCTTGGTTTTCCCATGGCAGAGCCATCCTTCGGGCACAGGAAATTCCGCAACCCATTATGATTCGGCGACTAAATCTAGCCTGACGTCGATAGAACGCAAGGCCTGGGGATGACTACCAGGCGCCGCGCCGGGCGGCGTCCGCCAGGGCGGCGAAATTGGCGTCGGCCGACTGTGCTGTGAGTTTTGCGAGATCGGCGGGAGCCGGGTCCGGCAGGGCGCCGACGGCGGCGAAGAACGCGTTGCGGTCGGCGACATCGGGGAATTCACGGCGCGCCTTCTCGCTGATATAGGAGAACCCGGCGAAGCGCAGCAGCCGGGTATGGCCGACCATGATGTTCGCCCCCCGGATAAAGCTGTCGGTGACCGGCGCCATCGCGCCCGCGGTGAAGTCGTCGACCCATTTCTGGCCGTATTTGTTCAACTCGGTGCCGACGTTGAGCGGCAGGCCGAGGCGGTCGGCGGCGGCGACGCATTCGTGGAGTCTGGCGACTTTGACTTTAGCCTTGTCCGGATCGCTCAGGTTCCAGTTGCGGTCCGGGATGATGTTCAGGGCGGCGACGCCCTTGGCGATCTGGCATTCGAGAATGGCGTTGATGTCGGCTTCGCCGTCGCTCATGCCGTCCAGCCAGGTAGCCATTGGAATGGCCTCGGCCGCCAGTACCATCGCGATCACATCGTCGAGGGCCGGAAAGGTCTCGGCATTCGGTTGGACATAGCCCGGGCCGCCGCGCTTCATCAGCTTGGCGCGGAGCAGGTCGCTGAAGGCCATCGGGTCCTGCAGCACGTCCGCCATGGTGGCGGCCGGGGTATCGAGTTTCGCCGCCCAGTAGGCGGTCAATTCGTCGCTGCCGAGGACCTCCTTGCCTTTGGCGTAGAACGCCGCGCAGATATGCCGTTCGGTGGCGTTGCCGTTCGGCGTCAGCGGCAGGACCTCCTTGTCGTAGTCGAGGGTGACCGTTTCGAGATAGGCATTGACGCGCTCGAGCAGGCCGCGGTTGCGGTGTTCGACGCCGTGCCGCATGCCGGCCAGCTGGTCGGCGGCGGGGGTGCCGGCGGGCGGGGGTTTGACGAACCCGGCGCCCATGAAGTAATACACCCCCGGCTCGCCGGGGGAGTTGATCTCTTTGTCGGCGTATTCGCGGAAGAACACGCGGGTCTCGACATTCGCCGTGCCGCGCAGGCCCAGTTGGTCGGCGGCCTGGAGGAACTCATCCATGCCGTCGAGCACGTCGAAGTCGCAGATGCCGGCGGCATACCAGCCGTTCTGTCTGGCTTCCCAGGCGACGCGGCTGGGCGAGGCGCCGTAGCCGTTATACGAGAAGAAGGTGTGGCAGTGCATGTTGACGTGCAGCGGTTCTTTGATTGGAACGGGCGCGTGGGCGGCCTGCAGCGCCGCGAGCGCCTGTTTGCGGGTCGCGGCGTCGAAGCTGTTCAACTGGTCCGGCAGATCGTTCGTCATGGCGTAGCGGCCTTCGCTGTCGGTATTCGAGTTTCGTGATGATCGAACCAAGTACTTAGCGGTTGCCGCCGGAATTGTCCAGCGGCGCGCCGACAGAAGATGATGTTTCCGGCCCGGGCTCGAACTCGCTGTTTCCGTCCCGGAATCCGTCGAAATCGGATTTTTTCTGAATCCTGTTGATTTCCCCGAAGCTCCCCCTACATTGCCGGGAAAGTCGCGCCGTTTTGCCCTTTGAGGCGGGGGTTGAACGACGCTTTTTCTGTATTTATCAACCTTTTGCAGTGACTTACCCATGGATGACGATCAGGTAAAAGTTGATGCCATCGTCGTTGGCGGCGGCCCGGCCGGGCTGGCGGCAGCGTACAGCCTGGCGAAAAAGGAGATGGAGGTCATCGTCGTCGAGCGCGGCGAGTATTCCGGCAGCAAGAGCCTGGGCGGCCTGCTCTACGGCACGATCCTGAATCAGCTGATCCCCGAGTTCTGGGAATCCGCCCCGATCGAACGGCCGGTGGTCAAACGCCAGGTCTGTTTCCTGGACGACGCCAATTTCTCCGCGGTCACGTTTGGCTCTCGGGAGTGGGGCAAGCCGCCGTATAACTACACCTACACCGTCCATCGTTCCCAGTTCGACAAATGGTTTGCCGACCAGGTTGAGGAAGCCGGCGCCAGCCTGCTCGAAGGCATGGTGGTCGACGGCTTGATCTACGAGGGCGAGGGCGACGCGCGGCAGGCGAAGGGCGTCAAAATCCGCGGGGATGACGGCCATGAAGAATTCTTTGCCGACGTCGTCATCCTCTGCGACGGCACCCACAGCCTGGTCACCGACGAAGCCCGGCGTGAGTTGAATCTGCGCGGCGGCAAACACGAGCAGCACTATGCGGTCGGCGTCAAAGAGACGATCCGTCTGGACCGGAAGGTGATCGAGGACCGGTTCAACCTGGACGAGAACGAGGGCGCGGCGTTCGATTTCATCGGCGCTCCCTTCGACGGTCTGGTCGGCGGCGGTTTCATCTACACCCAGAAAGAGACCATCAGCATCGGCGCTGCCGCGAAGCTCGAGTCCGTCAAAGAGAAGGGCCTCGAGCCGAACCGGATTATGGACGCGTTCAAGCAGCACCCGGAGATCCGGAAACTGCTGCGCGGCGGCGAACTGCTCGAGTACGGCGCCCACCTGATTCCCGAAGGCGGCTATGACTGTCTCGGCCAGCTGGCCGGCAACGGCGTGATGATCTGCGGCGATGCCGCCGGTCTGGTCAACATGTCGCTGTACAAGGAGGGCACGAACCACGCCATGGAATCCGGCAAGCTCGCGGCCGAGACCGTGATCGAGGCCAAAGGCAAAGGCGACTTTTCCTATCAGGCCCTGCAGGCGTATGAAGCGCGGCTGCGCGACAGCATCGCCTGGCAGGACCTGGAGAAATACCGGAATCTGCCGGAGATCATGGATACGACGCCGGAAGTCCTCTCCACCTATCCGTCGAAGGCGACCCAGATGCTGGTGGATTATTTCACCGTCTCGCTGGAACCGAAGAAGACCATCCAGAAGCGGGCCGTGAAGACCTTCTTCAAGGATCTCTCGAAGGTGCAGATGGCCATGAAGATATTCAAAGCCCGCAAGTTGATGTAGGCCATCCGGGCGCGTGGGAGGCGCAAAGGAGATCGATTATGAGTGAAGAGCTGTTTGAACTGAGTCTCGAAGACAAACTCTATCGCACCAAGTACGAACCGGACTCGGACCACCCGCATATCAAAGTGGATATGGCCAAGTGCGAGAAGTGCGAAGGCAAGATGTGCGTCCTGCTGTGTCCGGCCGGCGTCTACAAACGCGACCCCAACGACGAAAACAAGATCGTCGTCTCGCACGACAACTGCCTGGAATGCGGCACCTGCTGCAAAGTCTGCGACAAGGACGCAATCGACTGGAGTTTCCCCGAAGGCGGCATGGGGGTCAAGTACCGTTTCGGGTAGGCCGGGTCCGCGTCCGGCAGCGAACGGACACTGACCTCCGGAACGCTGATCGAACGGGTCACGGGTTGGAAGCAGAGCTCACGGCTGTGGTTCGGCGGTGCTGCCGCCCCGTGTTGGAAGAAAAATTTTACACGATACCAGAAGACATAACAATAACCCCGACCGGAGACCTGTATGCCTTACAACTGCATCGTCGTCGCCAGAGAGGTGTGGGACACCCGCGACCTCCTCGGCAGCGTTGTCAGCGCGGACGGGCAGCTCAACGAAAGCAGCCTGAGCAAGCGCTTTGAACCCGAAGACCTGAACAGCCTGGAGCAGGCTCTGCAGCTCAAAGAGAAGCACGGCGGCAAGGTGACCGTCCTGTCGATCGGCGACAGCAAAGACGTGGATGTTCTGCGTGAATGCCTGTATCGCGGTGTCGACGACGTCGTGCGTATCTCCGCGCCCGCCGACCTGGACAGTGCCGGCCAGGCTGAACTGCTGGCCGCCGCCGTCCGGAAGCTCGGCGAGTTCGATCTCGTCCTCCTCGGCGTCAACGTGCCGGAAGGCGAAAACTCCCTGCTCGGCGCCCAACTGGCCGCCGCCCTCGACCTCGACCAGATCACCTACGTCGACAGTATCGTCGAGAGCGATGACAGCAGCGTCCTCTGCAAACGCGAGATCGAAATGGGCAGTGAGTTCATCCGGGCCCGACTGCCGGCCGTCCTGGTTCTCGGCGTCTACCTGCTGAAAGACGACCCGCGGACGCCGCGCAGCGCCAAGGCGATGCTCAAGCTGAAGATGAAAAAGAAGGAGATCCCGGTCTGGTCGGCGGCGGATCTTGGGGTGGGCGATGTGGCCGCCAAGGTCACCGTTGCCGGATATGAGGCGATCCCGCAGAAGCAGGTCGAGACCAAGGTCGTCGATCCTGAAGACGCCGGCGCCCTGAAAGCCATGCTCGACGATATTGTCTGAGGAGGAAACACCAATGTCCGATATTCTTGTTTACATCGAACACGATGACGACGGGATCACCGATATCTCACTGCAGTGCATCAGCAAAGGCCGCCGGCTGGCCGACGCCGCCGCCCTGAAACTCGGCGCCGTTGTGCTCGGCGCTGACGTCGCCGCCACCGCCGCCGATGTGGCCGGCCGCGGTGTTGACGTCGTCTATACCGTTTCAAACCCCGCCCTGGAGGCGTATCTCACGCGTCCTGCCGCCAAGGCTTTGGCGGCGATCGTCGCCGACAAAGGCGTGAAGCTCTGTCTGCTGCCGTCTTCCACAGTTGGTAACGACCTGGCCCCGTACCTGGGCGGCCTGTGCGACGCCGGCGTCGTGGTCGACTGCCAGGACGTCGCCTGCGACGGCGATACGGTCGTCGGCAAACGCATGGAGTTCGACGCCAAAGTCATGACCAGCTACGCCGTCAACGGCGCTGCCGTGATTACGCTCGCGGACGGCGCCGACGAACCGGCGGCGGCCGGCGCCGGCAACGCGGAAACCGTGGCGGTTGACGTCGCTCTGGACGACGCGACCGGGAACGTTGTGGAGAAGCGCGAGGTCGCCCGCAAAACGGTCAATCTGAAGGACGCCAAAGTCATCATCGGCGGCGGCGCCGGCGTCGGGTCCGCCGACAACTTCCAGTTGCTGGAGGATCTGGCGGCCAAGCTGAACGCCGAAATCGGCGCCACCCGTGCGTCGGTCGACGCCGGCTGGGTTTCCGCCGAGCGCCAGATCGGTCAGACCGGCGTCAAGGTCGGCCCCGAACTGTACATCGCCGTCGGCATCAGCGGCGCCGTCCAGCATCTGGTCGGCATTCGCGACGCCCGGAAAATCGTCGCCATCAATACCGACGACTCCGCGCCGATCTTCAAGGTGGCGGACTACAAGGTTGTCGGCGATCTGGCAGCGGTCGTTCCGAAGATGACCGAACTGCTGGGCTGATTCCCGCAGCAATCTGAGATTCCCTGACCCGCCGCAAGGCCGGAAAGCCGTTGCGGCGGGTCTTTTTTTGCCTTCCTTGGAATATCACTGGCTAACCTTGTTTGAGACCCTATATTAGCCGGATTCTCGGCGACCGGGCGGGTGCCGCCGGGCCGGAATGCGGGGGGGCGCACAACAGATTTTTGATAATCAGATAACGATACAGCAGGAGAGTGTGAATGTCGGAGTCCGAAAACTTCTACCAGGATAATGCCGATCTCAAGTTCGTGATGGAACAGATGGTCGATTGGGAGACCTTGCTGAACATGCGGGATCAGTTCGGTACCGAGGACTCCATGTTTGAAGACGCGGAGGAAGCCCGTGAAGCCAGTATCGATATGCTCTCCGACCCCGTCGGCACCGTCGCCGCGCAGCGTATCGCCCCGCGCGCCGAGGAGATCGACGTCGAAGGCTGTAAACTCGTTGATGGCGAGGTCCTCTTCCCCGAGGGCCTGAAACGGAACCTGGCCGACCTCAAAGACGCCCAGCTCTGCGGCATCACCCTGAGCCCGCGTTACGGCGGTATCGGCATGTCCAAGACCTTCTACACCGCCGCCACCGAGATCATCTCCCGGGCCGACGTGTCGCTGATGAACTTCTTCGGCCTGCAGGGCATCGGCGAGACCATTCAGCAGTTCGCCGACGACGAGTCGAAAGAAAAATACCTGCCCGATATGGCCTCCGGCGAACGCACCGGCGCCATGGTGCTGACCGAGCCCGATGCCGGCAGTGACCTGGCCGCCGTCCGGACCAAGTCCGATCTCGCGGCCGAGCAGGACCCGGTGACCGGCGAATGGTTTATCTCCGGGACGAAACGCTTTATCACCAACGGTTGCGGCGACGTGCATGTCGTCCTTGCCCGCAGCGAAGACCCCGCAAAGTACAGCGGCAGCCGCGGCCTCAGTTTCTTCGTCACCGACCGCAGTTGCGGCAAGATTCACGTGCGCCGCATCGAGCACAAGCTCGGCATCCACGGTTCTCCCACGTGTGAGCTGTACTACGACAAGGCGCCGGCGCGCCTGATCGGCAAACGCGGCGCCGGCCTGGCCCGGTATACCGCCTGGCTGATGTCCGCCGCCCGCCTCGGCGTTGCCGCCCAGGGCCTCGGCATCAGCGAAGCCGCCCTCCGCGAAGCCCAGGTCTACGCCAACGAACGCGAGCAGTTCGGCAAGCCGATCAAGGAGTTCCCGCAGGTTGCCCGCATGCTCACCGATATGCGCGTGCACACCGAGGCCTCACGCGCTTTGCTGTACGCCACCAGCTATGTCGTCGACATGCTGGAAGGCGCCGAGATCCAGGAAAACAAGCAGGAACATCGGTTCTACAGCAAGATGTCGGACATGCTCACACCGATGGCGAAGTATTACTGCTGCGAGTGGGCCAACCGCATTGCCTACATGGCCATCCAGATCCACGGCGGCAACGGTTTCATGATGGAATACCCGTCGCAGCGACTGTATCGCGACGCCCGCATCACGAATATCTACGAAGGCACCTCCCAGATCCAGATCGTCTGGGCTGTCCCCCGCATCCTGCGCGGCGTGATTGATAACGCCCTCGAGATGTTCAATACGAAGGAGTTCACCGGCGATCTCGGCGAACTCGCGGATCAGGTCCGCGAAGCCGAGGCCATGCTGCAGGATGCCATCGCCTTCCTGAAGGACAGGGACAACGACTACCGCGACCTGATGGGCACTAACCTGGTTGACCTCGCCATCGACGTCCTCATCGGCTGGATCTTTCTGCATCAGGCCGAGAAGTGGGACTATAAGAAAAAGATCGCCAAACGGTTTATCGTTGACATGATTCCGCGGTCCAAGATGAACCTCGAGTGCATCAAGAGCGACCGCGAAATGGCGCTTGAGCTCAACGACTGACACATCGTCCTTACTACTCCACAGCGGCTCCCTCCCGGAGCCGCTGTTCTCTTGCGGGGGGATTGGCGTGCAAGGCACACCCTGCACGTTGGGTTCAGGATTGGACCAGGGACCAGCGACTCGCGACGACTTGATGACTGCCTGACATCGGTTCCGAGCCCGGGTGCGCCGTATTGCATACGGCTCCGATCCGCCCAGCCCCATCCAACCCGCTCACGTTTTCGGGATCACAGTGACGTGGGTTCATCAGTTGCGGGTACAGGGGCGGATTTCACCCCGCGATCCGACAGGTCGCTAAGCCGTCCCATCACGTTGCCGGGATGGCAGGACCGCTGGGGGCCCTCCGTATACTTGGGTGAAGGCCGACACGAAGGAGTTCCCTGATGAAGCATCGCGCCGTTTGCCCGCATTGCGGCAAGCGCTTGAGCCGTTTGGATCTGGTGTTCAGGTACTGCGATCAGGGCTGGCAGGACCGGGAGCGGGAATGCGTGCATTGCGGCCGATTGATTGTGGTGCAAGGCACCTGTGAGATCGTTGCCGCATTGGTGTATTTCGCCGCGTGGGCCGTTGCGCTCATCGCGGCGTGGTTTTTCTTCTTCCCCTGCGGCCCGACCATTCTTGTTGCCGCGCTGCTGCTCCTCGGGTACGCAACCGTACCGTACTGCATCACGATGGTGCCGGCCAAGGATTGACCAGGGCAGGGCGTGACGCCTCTGGCCGAGACCTTACAGATCTCCAGGCTTGCGGCCCGGCCTGCCCCCGTGTTGCTCCAGCAGTTCCCGGGTGGGAGCGTCTTTGGCGAGGTCAAATGCGGTCTTCTCTTTGCTGTTCAACGCGTTGATCTCCGCCTTCGCGGCAAGCAGGAGCTTGACGATTTCACGATAACCTTTGGTTGCGGCACAATGGAGTGGCCGACTTTTGTCGGCAACAAGTTGAACTTCCACATCCGCACCGGCCCGGATCAATGCGGCCGCCGCATTTGCTCCGCCGGACAGGCAGGCAATAGTCAGCGGCGTCATACCCCTCATGCCCCGGGCTTCAAGATCGGCCCCGTTTTCAAGCATGGGTTTGATCAGCTGAGCGTTCCGGCCGGAGACTGCCAGATGGAGTGGGGTCCATCGGTTTGCGTCCCTGGCGTTCAGGTTTGCTCCCGCGGCGATCAGTGCCCGGGCGACGTCGGGCCGCTCCAGGGCGGCGGCGTGAAGCGGCGTCCGGCCACCATCGTCTTTTGCTTCGATGTCGGCGCCGCCGGCGACCAGGGCCTTTGCCACTTGCGCGTTGGCGGCGAGATGAAGTGCTGTTTCGTCGTTCATGTCTACAGCCCCTACATTCGCTCCCGCGGCCAAGAGCTCCCGCGTCTTGAGGGGCCTGCCGTGAACCGCGGCCGTGTGGAGGGCCGTCTGTTGGTATCCGTCTTTGGCGTCCAGTGGGACGCCTGCTTGCACCAGAACCGGAACCGTTCCGGGAGAGGCATTGATGACCGCCCAGTGCAGCGGCGTTTGTCCGAAGCTCGTGGTTGCGGTGACGTCGGCTCCAGCATCGATCAGGGCTCTTGCGACCGCCGGGTTCTCTGCGAGGTGCAGCGGGCTGACAGCTCCCGGGGCGGATGCCTGCAATCGCGCCCCGGAGCGGATCAGGAGTTTCACGATGTCCGTGCGCCCGGCGTTGGCAGCGGCTTCCAGGAGCGTTCTGTTGTTATAGCAGTGGTCCTGGGAATTGACGGCGATGCCCGTGTTGAGTCCCCATTGCACGCCGTCGCCGTCGCCGATGACGATGAGGTCGCGGATGAGTTGATCGGCCGCACGTCGTTCGACCCAGGCTCGAAACCGCCAGCCGCCGAACGTCGCCAGCATAACGATCGCGGCGGCAACGCCGAGACGCAGCTGTTTTGCCCGTCTGCCTTTGATCAGGATACTCACCGGCCTGCAGGCGCCCCTCGTTATTCCGTGTGCTGCGGTTGGATGTCCTTGAGTATCTCCGTCAGCGTTGCCGCATCCTGCCTGAACTGTTCCGGATCGCCGCCGGCAACGAATTCCAGGAGGACCCAACGATCGCCGCCGACGGTTCCAAGGACCTCCTTCCAGAACGGCTTGCCGGCTGCCAGGGGAACCTGATTGCCGTCCGCATAGAAGAAGGTATGCAGGTTGCTCAGCCACGGCAGGATCTGCTTTAAGTCCGCCAGATTCCCGCTCTGACTGCGGTGCCGAACCATCTGCCAGTAGGTCGATAGCCGCGGGTGGTCGACGGCCCGCAGGAAGTCCGCGGCGGCGGCCGGGGTATCCGTCAACGAGTTGCCGTGGTATTCGACGGCGAGCCGCAGGTTGCGTCCGGTTGCGGCTTCCAGCAGGGCCCGGGCGTCGTCGGCGACGTATTTGCGGTAGTCGGCGTCGGCGTCGGCGGAGCCTTGTTTCCCGGGCCAGACGCGGATCAACGGGGCGCCGAGCGCCTCGGCGGTGTCGAGCAGGGCGTCGACGTCGAAGTCGTTCCTTTCGCCGAGTCGATAGTAGGAGCCGTAAGCGGCGATTGTCAGGCCGCAGTCGGCGCAGAGACGCTTGGTCTGGCGGGCGCGGTCGAGCTCGCCGTGGGGCACGTGCACATCTCCGCCCCACTCGATGCCGGCAAGGCCGGTATCGGCGACGAGATCGACAATTTCGAAGACCGCGAGTTGACGAAAGGTGACGGAACAGAGGCCGGCTTGCAGCATGGGATTTCTTTCGTGGCGGGGTTTGCTGTGTTTCACGATAGCCGTGGTTCCCGGGGTTTACCACCGGCGAACTGCCGGTCGGCCGTGGAATCCGGGTCGATGCCGGGCTACTGTGGGGCGGATCGATAGCTGACAAAGACTCCCGGGGAGAACTGAATACATGGGCAAAGGCAAGAGCAAACTGTGATGAAAACAAGACGTTTCTTTCTGACCCTCCTTTTCTTCGTTATCGCCGTTGGCGCGCAGGCTCAGTTCGGCCCGCCGCCCGGCGAATCCAACGTGACCGCGGCCGTGGTCAGCGATGTAAAAACCGTCAAGGCGGGGGACTCATTCCACCTTGGCGTTCACTTCAAGATGGGCCCCGGCTGGCACATCTACGGCAAGGAGCCGGGGCAATACGCGCTGCCCACCGAGGTCAAATGGGTCTTGCCGGACGGCGTTGCCGCCAAAGGCGGGCTGATCTGGCCGCCGGATATCGAATTCGAAACGCCGATGGGGCCGGATGAACCGCCGATCAAAAACCGCGGCTATGAGGATGAGGTCGTGCTGGCTCAGGCGTTTGTCATCAACGCCGACGCGAAACCCGGGCCGTTTACTGTGAAGGTCGAGGCAAAATGGCTGGGGTGCAAAGACGTTTGCGTGCCGGGGCAGGCTGAACTCGAGTGGACCGGGACAATCGGGGCGACGACGACAGCTGATGAAGCCGGCGCCAAACTGTTGCAGACGGCGTTGTCGCAGTCGGCGGCGCCGGTGGCGAAACCGGACCCGACACCGGGACCCACGGCGGCCGCCGCCGACATTCCACTGGTGCGGGTGATTGTTCTGGCGTTGGTGTTCGGCGTGATCATGAACCTGATGCCTTGTGTCTGGCCGGTGCTGTCGATCAAGATCGTCCATTTTGTTGAGCAGGCGGGTGAGGGACGGCGCGCCTGGCGCCATGGTCTGGCCTTCGCCTTGGGGATCGTGGCGTCGTTCCTGATTCTTGCGGTGATCGTTCTCGGCGTTCGCCGCGGCGGTGAAGTGCTGGGCTGGGGCTTCCAGTTGTCCTCGCCGACGTTTGTCGTGCTGCTGAGTTTCCTCATGTTCCTGATGGGCCTGAATTTCTTCGGCGTTTTCGAGATCGGCACCGGTTTGACGGGGGTCGGACAGGGAAAGGCCGGCGGCGGTTTGACCGGGAGTTTTCTGAGCGGCATGCTGGCGACGGTGATTGCCACGCCGTGCACGGGGCCGTTTATGGGCGTCTACATCGGTTACGCGCTGACGCAGCCGGCTCCGGTCGTGGTGCTCTTCTTCCTGCTCCTGGGCGTGGGCATGGGCCTGCCGTACCTGCTGCTGACCAGTTTTCCGGCGCTGCTCAAGCGCCTGCCGAAGCCGGGGCGGTGGATGGAAACGCTGAAACAGGCGATGGGGTTCATCCTGATGATCTTCGTGGTCTACCTGGTCTATGTCATTCAGGGATTGTCCGGCGGCGACGGTGCGGCCTATCTGCTGCTGGGCCTGGTGATCGCTTCGGTTGCGGCCTGGGTCCTGGGACGGTGGGCGACGTATGAGTACTCGCAACGCACGCGGGTCATCGTCCGCTTTGTGGCCCTTGTCATTCTAGCCGCCGGCATCGCCGGGGCCCTGGGGTTGAAGACCTGGCTGAAATCGCCGATCGACTGGCAGCAGTTCAGTCGGGCGCGGGTGCAGGCTGAGACGGCCGCCGGCAAACCGGTATTCGTCAGTTTCACTGCGAGTTGGTGCACGTCGTGCAAGGCCAACATGCTGGCGTTCAACGAGCGGGTGGCCAGGCGGTTTCGGGAGCTCGACGTCGTGGCGCTGGAGGCAGACTGGAGCAGGCAGCCGCCGGAGCTCACCGAAGTGCTTGCCGGCTTCGGCCGTCGCAGTGTGCCGTTCTACGTCATCTACCCGGCCGATCCGGAGCGGGATCCGATTATTCTGCCGGAAACCCTGACCCCCGGTGTTGTGCTCGACGCGCTTGAAAAGCTCGAATAGCGGCAGTATTTTTCGGGCTATGTCTACCTCTACCAAAAACCGCGGTATCGCATTCGTCGTGTCCGCACCCAGCGGCGCCGGAAAATCGACGATTATCCGGCGGGTCATGGCCTCCGACGGCCAACTCCGGTTTTCCGTATCCTGCACGACCCGCCCCTCGCGCCCCGGCGAGGTCGACGGTCGGGATTATCATTTTCTGGAAGACGAGGTCTTCCAAGAGCACGTGGACGCCGGCGACTTTCTCGAACATGCCAGGTTTTCCGGGAATCAATACGGCACGCTGCGCAGCGATCTGGAGGAGGTCCTGGCCGAAGGCAAGGACGTGATCCTCGAGATCGAGATCAAGGGAGCCGAGCAGATCCGTCAGGTCGTGGCCGCGGGGGATTTCGATGAACACGTCGTTTTCGTATTCATCGTACCGCCGTCGATGGAAGAACTGGAACGGCGCCTGCGGGCGCGCGGCACCGAGACGGAGAGCAATGTCCGCCGGCGCCTCTGCGCCGCGGCGCGGGAATGGAAAGAGCAGGGCAAATACGATCACGTTATCGTCAATGACGACTTGAACCGGGCGGTGGCTGAATTTCAGGAGATGGTCTCGCGCGAACGAGAGAAAATCGGTCGCGGTTGATTGGGTCTCAAATCAGTTCAAAACACCAGGCAGTTTGGTCGGGCATGGTTGGATCGGGCTGTCAAAACGTATGGGAGATTCGAAAGATGAAGCGTGGAATCCTTACCGTCGCCGTCGCAATGATCATGGCCGCTGTGGTGGCCGGTTGTGCAGGCAGTCCGAAACAGCCCGATGGGCCGCTTGACAAGTGCACAATTACAGTGAATGCCGACGGCAGCATCACCATGTTCGGCGAAACATCACCCGCGTCTTCGGTGTCTTCACGCCTGAAGCAGGCCGGTGCTACGCCGCGCACTGTGGTCGTGATCAAGGCCGGAGCCAAGGTGCAGTATGCCACGGTTCGTCGCGTCATCGACAAGGTGGTCGGGTACGGTTGCACCAAGGTGCAGTACACGACGCGCTAGCCTGGAATGGCGCTTCTGAGTCCGGCGCGAAGCGCCTCCGTGCAGGAGTCCGGGCTTCAGCCGAAAATTCGCCTTCCACTTCCGGCTGAAGCCGGGACTCATACACGGAAGAGACATTGTCTGTCGCAAATGCCCCTTACGTGAGTGCCGTTCGGGTGTAGACACTCGCCAAGCTGAATCTCGCGCTTCTTTGCGGAGAGCCGGAACCCGCCGACCCCTTTCGCGGAGGGCCCGGCCGCGGGCGCTGTACAGGGCATCCTGCTACCGGCATAGCCCGTGTAGCATCGTCGTCCGGGGTAATCCGCCGGGAAAGGCGTCAGACTGAATTCTAACGCTGCCGACGTTCTGCAGGTATCCGCCCACGAGGCTGCTGTTATTTTCCTGCACAACGGACCGGGTTCACAAACCGGAGTTGCCGGTTTGACCGGGGCTTCCATACCCGATGACAACACGAGCATCGGTCGTGGACTCACAACTCACCGGTGTTCCGTGCCGGGGACGACTTGCCGCGGGCCCGGGACCGCAGTCTATTGGTCCAGCCGACCAAGGAGAAACACATGTCCGTCCGAATCTGGAGTGTAACGGCCCTGAACCGCGAGCTGCGGAAACTGCTGGACGTCAGTCTGGCGCCGCTCTGGCTTGCCGGCGAGGTGTCCAATCTCAAGATCCATCAGTCCGGGCATGTGTACTTCAGTCTCAAGGATGAGAACGGCCTGATCCGGGCGGTCATGTTCAGCGGCGCGCCGTTGGCGCGGCGGATGGAACTGCAGAACGGGATGGAGGTCGAGGTCTTCGGCAAAGTCCGGATCTACGAAACCTACGGCCAATACCAGATCTACGTCGACCAGATCCGCCCCGGCGGCCTCGGCCGGCTGCAGCAGGAGTTCGAGGCGCTCAAACAGAAACTGCAGGCGGAAGGCCTGTTCGATGCCGACCGTAAGCGGCCGATTCCGGCAATCCCGCGGTGCGTCGGCCTGGTCACCTCGCTCAACGGCGCTGCCATGCAGGATTTCTTCAATGTTGTCGAGCGCCGGTTCCCCGGCCAGCATATCCGCATCATCGACGCACGGATGCAGGGCAAGGACTCCGCCATGCAGGTGATTCGCGCCATTCGCTACCTCAACCGCGAGCAGGCCTGCGACGTCATCGTGATCACCCGCGGCGGCGGCAGCATGGAGGATCTGTGGTGTTTCAACGACGAGGAACTGGTGCGTCAGGTGGCGGCATCGGAGATCCCGGTGATCAGCGCCATCGGCCACGAGGTCGATTTCACATTGACGGACTTCGCGGCGGACTTGCGGGCGCCGACGCCGTCGGCCGCGGCCGAACTGGTGGTTGGCCAGCAGGCCGAGCTGCGGGAACGGCTGCAGCACCTGAATCGCCGCTTGCTGGGCTCCCTGGACCTGTTGCGCCAGCGATTGGCCGGACGGGTTGACCGGGCGCGGGCCGGCTTGTCGGCGGCCATGACCGAGGAGCTGAACCTGTGTTGGAGCCGGTTGCAGTCGGCTGCCGGCCACTATCTGTTCCAGCAGCCGGAACTGATTCTGCAGCCGCAGCGGCAGCGGGTCAGCGATGCTGCGGCGCGCCTGCCGGAGCAGGTGGGAGCCCGGTTCATTGCCGCGGGCGAACGGGTTCGATTGAGTCGCAGCAAGCTGCGTCTGCTGGCGCCGGACCGGCGGGTCGCGGAGATCTCAGTGCGGGTTCGCCACGCAGGCGGGCGGCTGGCCGCCGCGGTGGCGCCGCAACTGCGCCAACGACAGCAGGAGCTGGCGCGGCTGCAGTCCCAACTCCTGGCATTGAGTCCGAAGGCAGTGTTGAAACGCGGGTACAGCATCCTGATGAAAGAGGGGCGGGCGGTGCGTTCGGCCGCTGACGTGACGGCCGGCGACGAGCTTCGGGCGATCCTTGGCGCCGGCGAGGTCGACGTTGAAGTAAAGGACTGAGACGCGATCCGGCGCGGCTCGAAAATCCGGTCCGCCGGGGGTGCCCGGCGGGTTGGCGGCGGGTCAGCTGAACTGAACGGGGTGTAGATACTCCACAAGCTGAGCTTGGGGTCGCTTCCTGGAGAGCAGAAACCCGATTCCGCTTCCTTTCCGGGCTGGGTGGAGCTGGCCTGGTTCATTCACACAATTAGTCGGGAGAGCCGTCAGTGTGCTTCACGTGAGTCGCGTTCCACGTGACAACTTGGTTACGGGACAAGACCATGGGCATACGCCTGTAATCCGGGCGGCGGCGTCAGACGGAAGGTTTTGAGATTGCGTGCCGTGACGATGCGCAGCAGAAGGTCTATGAGTCAATCAGGCTGGTCTTCGGCAAACGGTTCGATGTAGAGCTTTTCGAGGCGGAACCGCAAATCCTCCAGGGCCGGGCGCGCATCGCGATCGCGCTTGAGGCAGCGGTTGACCAATTCGGCGAACTCCGGCGTCAGATCCGGGCGGGCGGCTTCAATCGGGGGGGCGTCCTCGTTCAGGTGCAGGCGCAGAATGGCCACCGTAGATTCGGCATCGAACGGCTTCCGGCCGGTGGCCGCGGCATACAGCGTGGCGCCGAGGGAGTAGATGTCCGAGCGGATATCGATGCTCTTGTCGTTCAACACCTGTTCGGGCGAGGTGAAGTGCGGCGTGCCGCGGAAGATCTCCTTGAGATTGATCGTCTCTTCCATCGGATTCTTGGCCAGGCCGAAGTCCAGCAGTTTGATCACCTGGCCGACACAGATCATGATGTTCGACGGCTTGATGTCGCGATGGATCATCCCCTGGCTGTTGATGAAGTCCAGGGCTTTGACGACCTCCCGGGCGATGAACACCAAGTCGTTCTCCGGGATCGACTCCTCTTCCATCGCCAGCCGGTCGGCCAGGGTGACGCCGTCGAGAAATTCCATGACCAGGAAGTAGTAGGCGCCGACATGGCCGAAGTCGAGCAGGCGGACGATATTCGGGTGGTCCAGGCGCGAATGCTCGTAGGCCTCGCGCAGGAAGTAGGCCATGTTCGGGTCCTCGCGTTTGAGTGAGGACAGATCGAACACCTTCAGCGCCACCCACGGATCGGTGTCGGTCTTGATGTTGCGGGCGGCGAAGACCTTGCTGTAGCCGCCTTCGCCGAGAACCCGGTCGATCTGGTACTTGCCGTTGAAGACGCTGCCGCGGCTCAGGGCGGCATCGGGCGTGGCATCCTGGGCTTTGCGCAGGGCCATGCCCGCCTTGGCCAGGAGTTCGGCGGGCTTGATCGGCTTGATGATGTAGTCGTTGGCGCCGTAGGACAGGCCTTCGACGATGTGCTCTTCGCTGTCCTGGGCGGAGACGATGAGGATCGGGACGTTCCAGCTCAGAGATGATTGGCGCAGTGCTTCGGTAGTCTCTTTGCCGTCCATGTCCGGCATGTTGTTGTCGAGGATAACCAGGTCGGCAGGCTTCATGGCAAACTCGGCCAGAACATCAACGCCGTTCGTGCACGTCCGCACTTCGTAGCGTTTCTCCAGAATGCGCTTGTACAGAATGAGGGTGGCTGGATCATCGTCGGCGACAATGATGGATGGTTGTTGCTGATCGTCCGACACGGCAGATTCCTTCCGACTGGCGCCGTACTATAGGTCGGCAAATCGGGCGGAGCAAAGGGACTTGCCGGTTCAGAGCTGCTGCATCACCCGAGCGGCCAGCGTTCGGGCCGTGTCGTCGGGTGTGACGGCGATCTGGATAGCGTTGGGGTGTTGGTGGCGGAACCAGGTCCGTTGGCGCTTGGCGTAGCGCGCAGTGAGCATAACCAGGCGCTCGGTGAGTTCTTCGCGGCCGGCGATGTCGCCGTTCAGGAAGCGGACGATTTCGCTGTACCCCAGGGCCTGTGCCGCGGTCGGCGTTGCGAGCAGGCCGCGGGCCTGCAGCCGTCGGGTTTCTTCAATCCAGTCGGCCTGCAGCATCGTCTCGGCCCGGCGGCGGATCCGTTGGCGGCTCAGGTCCGGGCTCGGCATCAGAATGAACTCCGGGGCGACATAGGCCGGCGGCGCAAACTCCCCCTGCACGTCCGGCGGCGCGCCCGTCAGGCGGACTACCTCCAGTGCCCGCAGCCAGCGCCGCGGGTTCGCCTGCAGGCGTTCCGCCAACTCGGGTGCGGCGGCCTGCAGTTCGGCGAACAGCGCCTCGTGCCGGCCGGCCTCGAAATCGGCGCGGATCGCGGCAGCGATGTCCTTGTCGCCGGGCCACAGTTCGTAGCCGTAAAGCAGGGCGCGGGCATACAGCCCGGTGCCGCCGCAGAGGATCGGTTGCCGGCTGCGGCCGAGGACATCCCCGATCGCCGCGTCGGCATCCCGGAGAAACTCGCGGACGCTGTAGGGCTGGTCAAGGTTGACACAGTCCACCAGATGATGGGGGATTTCCGCGCGGTCTGCGGTGCTCGGTTTGGCTGTGCCGATTTCGAGCCCGCGATAAATCTGCATGGAATCACAGGAGACGATCTCGCCGTGCAGCCGGCGGGCAAGCTCCATGGCAACCGCCGACTTGCCGCCGGCCGTCGGCCCGAGGATGCTGATCAGTTTCTCCGGCATGTTGACCTCAATCAGGGACGCAGGATCTCCTTGAGCACTTGTCCCCAGGGCTTCTTCCCGGTTTGCCGGTCATCCGGTTCGTCCTCCTCAGGGCTTTTGCGGCAGAACGACGAGATACAGAAAATGATGACGCCGACGGTGATGGCGATGTCGGCCACGTTGAAGGCCGGATAGCGGTAGCCGAAGATGAAAAATTGAAGAAAATCGACAACGCCTTCCGGCTGTTCCGGGCCGTAGATCCCGGCCAGATGCAGCAGCGCCAGGCGGTCAATCAGATTTCCGATGACGCCGCCTTCGAGCATGACCAGGGCGGCGATTCGCTCGCGATAGCCCTCCGACAGTTTGCGGAGATAGATGACCAGTCCCACGGCGACAATCATTGAGATCAGCGCCAGCAGATCCATCTTGCCGTACAGAATGCCCCAGGCAGCTCCCTGGTTGACTTCGTGGACAATCCAGAAGAAACCGGAGATGATTTCAACGTGTGATTCGGGGCCGCTGTCGTAGGGGATCCTGCCGACCAGATAGATCTTCGTGACCTGGTCCAGGAGAACAATCAGGCTGCAGACAACAGCGGCCAGCCCCCAGAATTTCTTTGTCGGCTGCCAGCCCAAAGCTACTCGGTCAGTTCATCATCGGAACTGATCAACCCCAGTGCTTCCGCTTCTTCGCGTTTCGCCTTGCATTCGATACAGAGCTTGGCGTAAGGCAGGGCTTTCAGGCGGCCCTCTTTAATCTTGCATTTGCAGTCGACGCACTTCCCGTATGCCCCGGATTCGAGGCGTTCCAGGGCGTCCTGGATCAGTTGGATGCGTTTCTCTTCAACCGTCATCATGCTCAGTTCCATCTCGCGCATGAAACTCTCGCTGCCGATATCGGCGAGTTCTTCGCCCGCCTGGCGTTCAAACGAGAGGGCGGTGTCCGAAAACAACTGGATCTCCTCAATCAAGCTCTGGCGCATGTCGAGGAGGCGATCGAAGTAGACCTTCTTCTTGCCGCGGTAGTTGCTCTTGAACTTGCGCACCTGGCGCGCCGGCATCGGCTTGCGATTCGTCCTTCTCGCGGTGGACTTCTTCTTCGCCGAAGTCTTCTTGCCGGCAGTCTTCTTCTTCGCCGCCTTCTTCGTGGCGGTCTTCTTTTTGGCGGTCTTCTTTTTGGCCGTCTTCTTTTTGGCCGTCTTCTTTTTGGCCGTCTTCTTCGTGGCGGTCTTCTTTTTGGCCGTCTTCTTCGTGGCGGTCTTCTTTTTGGCGGCCTTCTTCTTCGCCGAAGTCTTCTTGGCCGTCTTCTTCTTGGCTGGAGTCTTTTTCCGGGTCGCAGTCTTCTTGCGGGCGGCTGTCTTCTTGTTCTTCTTTGCAGTCCGGGCGGCTGTTTTCTTCTTACCGGTGGCCTTCTTTGCCATCAGGGGACTCCTTATGATCAACCACGCTTGAATGGTTCACACTTTGCAGAAAAGTCCGGAATATACGGTACTAGCCCAACATGTCAAGGTGATTCCGAGGGGCTTGGGCGATTCTCCTCGAGTCGACTGCCGGCGGAACCGTCGGGCGCGCTTGCGGGAGCTGCCGAACGGCAGTATTTTCGCGGCGCACCCAGATGGTCTCGGCGGAAGTCTTTCCGCCGGGGATCGCCCCACGTTCGAGGCCTGCGGAAGTCGACGTAATGATTTTCTGCTGAAGCAATTATCCATTTTGTCGACGCCCCGCGAACCCAAGCACGGGCAATGCGAAAAGCGGTGCCGGGCATCCAGCCGGCGGCGTTGACGCTGATACAAGAGGCCCACCCCGAAGGGACGGGGCAATTGTTGCTTGTCCAGCGCCGCCCGGCCTTCGTTTCCGGCGGCAAAACCGACGCCGAGTCCATCCAGTTTGCTGAGGAGAGCCAATGAAACTGTACTTTTTCCTGATTCTCGTTCTCATCGGATCGTCTGTGGCAGCACAGAAAAGGCCGCCCGCGCAAAGCAACTACGCCCGCCTGGCGGCGCGTTGGCGGCAGAAGCCGCCGGCGACGGCCGAGGAGTTTGCCTTGTTTCTGCGCCTGTTGTTTCATGAGGGACAGTTTGGCGCAATCATCAAGGCCGCCCAAACCAAAGGAGCACCCATCAATCGAGATGCCCGGCTGACGCTTGCCGCCGCTCTGATCGAAACCGGCCGGAATCGGCAGGCACTCCAGCGCCTGGCGGCGCTGGAGGATCCGGACGCGCCCGACTGGCGGCTCGACTTTTTCCGGGCACGCTGCCTGGTGGGCCTCAAGCAATACGACGCAGCCCGCAAGCTTCTCGGGGTGCTGCTGCGTTTACGGCCCAACCACCCCGGCGTGCACTATTATTACGCCCTGACCTGCGCGCCGAAGCGCGAGTGGCAAGACGCCGTCAAACACGGCCGTCTGGCACTGCAGCATGCGGAACGCGACAGCCCGACGGCCCGCAAAGCGGCCGTCGTCGTGCTGGCCGCCCTCTGGAAACTTGACCAGATTCAAAATACCCCCTGATCGGCATGCCGGAACTTCCAGAAGTCGAAACCATCATGCGCGCCCTCAAACCGTTTGTCGAGGGGCGCAAGGTGGTCCGCGTCGAAGCCCGGGTCGAGCGTCTGCGCCGCAAGTTGGAGCTGGTTGGCAATCCCGACCTGATTGACCGCCGGATTGTTTCGTTCTACCGCCGGGCCAAATACATGCTGGCCGAGCTGTCGGGCTGCCGGGTGCTTCTGCTGCATCTGGGGATGACCGGGTCGTGCCGGATCGACGCGTGCACAGATCCGTTGCGGCCCCACGACCGGGTGGTGTTTGACCTGGACGACGGCCGCAGTTGGCGTTTTCACGACCCCCGGCGCTTCGGCCAGGTCGAAGTCCATCGGCTACCGGCGCCCGGTGCGTTGCCGGCCTGTCTGCCCCCGCTGGCGCCGGAACCGCTGTCCGATGCCTTTGATGTCGGCTGGTTGCGTCAGGTCTGTCGTGGTCGGCAGCGGCCGATCAAGAACCTGATTATGGACAACGCCATGGTGGTGGGGGTCGGCAATATTTACGCCAGCGAGTCCCTGTTTCGCGCCGGCATCCGGCCGCAGACGGCCGCCGGCAAACTGCGGGCAAACCGCGTGCGCCGGCTGCATGCCGCGATTCGGGAGGTCCTGACGGCGGCGATTGAGTTCGGCGGCACCACAATCATCAATTTCACCGGGGTCGACGGCAGCGAGGGGAAGTTTCGCCGGCATCTGAACGTCTACGATCGCGAAGCCGAACGCTGTCTGCGTTGCCGCCGCGGCATCATCCGCCGGCTCGTCATGGCCGGGCGATCAACCTTTTTCTGCCCGGTTTGCCAGCGCTGAATCATCCAAGCTAAAGGTGTCGCGAAACGGGTCAGCGACGATATCCAGCCCCGCAGGCTCCACAATTTGTCTGTCCGGTCTCGAGTCGGACCCCCGTCAGGAAACCGTTAAGCTCATGCTCACGTGAGACTATGATTCGGCCCTTCAGGCTTCTGATTGGGAGGCGGCTCGACCCCCGGGCCTGCAGCCCCCGCATTTCATGCTCACCAGACCCGGCAGGCCAGGTCGTTCGGGGGCTCACTTTGGGGACTATAGCAATACCGGGCCCTTGGGCCTCAGGACACCGCGCTTGAGGCTAGGCTTGACGATTTCCCCGTCAACTTGTCTGACGGGTGAATCTGGTCGACAGCTACCGGTTTACGTCGCCTCCATTACCTTCGTTTGCTTTCGATCCTGTTTGGTCGGCCAAACAGAACCGAAAGCAAACGAGGGAGCCGAAAAGCACGGTTTAGCAGCAACCGGCCACGCCGTCCGGCCGCACGAGGTGGCAGGTGGGCAAGAGGTCTTCGTGCCGGGTAAAAGCTAGAGCGCCGTCTTGTCGACCCGGCGTTTGACGTCTTTGCCCATCCTGGCGTTGAATTCACGGTAGGCGGTGGCGTCAAAGAATGCGAGGTATGCACTGAGCCGGTGTTCGGCGGAGAGACCGGAGCCGTCGTTGTTCAGACAGTAGACTGCAAAGGCGCCGTCCGGTCCGGTGAAATGCGTGTTCTTGGCGTCGACCTTCGTCTTCGGCGGATTGTGCCTGGTGGTGGCGATCAGCTTCCATTTCGCCTTCTCTTTGTAGCGGTCGAGGATCTGTTTTGCCATGTCCTTCTTCATGAACCGGCTGTTCGGCTTGCGATATTCTTCCTGAACCGAAATCGCATTTTTGTCCCGAACCTTGAGATACACAGTAATCTCGTAGTCCTGCACCCGGAACCACATCTTCTGCCCGCCCGGGATCACCTGCTTGCGGTCCGGTTTGCCGTAGCGTTTGATGATCTGTTTGGTGGTCTCGCCGATATTGGCGAACAGTGCGGTGGAGGTGAACAGTAGAACACAGAAGAACGCGGTAAGTCTGCTCATGGCATGTCTCCCTTTGGCCTCTGCCGTGGAGAGTATTCGGACATGCCGGACCGTTGCGGTACATACCGTCCGGCCCCGAAGATTCTCTCAGCAAAAACCCGTTTTGCGTACGTTGACCCAGATTCAGGCTAGCTTGTCAAACGACCGAAATCAAGCCGAAACCCGAAATCCACTGTGACCTTGCCGGACGTGTCCAGCCGATCTGCAGCCGGCCGATCGACCTGGTTTCCCGCTCTCCGCCATCGTGCGTCAGCCGTAAAAAAAAATCTCCGGATTGCGTCTTGCAATGCAGGTCGGTTTACGTAATGTAATCCTCCTTTTCTATGTCTCGATATGCAAATGGCCGGCTGTTGGCGGGCCTGAGCCGCGGGGCTCACGCAAAAACCTCTGAAGGAAATTATGGACAAAGAAACGAAAGCCCAGATCATCAAGGACTACGCCGTCAAAGAAGGCGACGTCGGCTCTTCCGAGGTCCAGGTGGCGATCCTCTCTCACCGCATCGCTGAACTCACTGCGCACATGAAGGCCCACCCGAACGACAAGCATTCCGAGCGCGGGCTCGTCCTGATGGTCAACAAGCGGCGTAAGCTGTTGAAGTACCTGAACCGCAAGCACCACAAGCGGTATCTGGACTTGATCAAGCGTCTGGGGCTGCGTCGACAGTTCTAAGCGCCTGGTCCGTCAGTAGATTTTGGTGCCGGGTTAGCTCAGTTGGTTAGAGCAGTGGAATCATAATCCACGTGTCCTCAGTTCGAATCTGAGACCCGGTACCATTTTTTACCTCAAATCCCGCCCGACATCCGCCTGTGTCGCGGCATCCTCGCTCCAACCCCGGCCTCAGGGCCTCCTCCAGAGCTTCACCCGGTCGGCGACACACCAGTGTTGAGGGCCCCGATAACGTTCTCATTCTCTGAGCGATGACTTTTCGTCCGCAATGCGTCAGTCACGGGGAGTGGCTCCTGCGTGCTGCTCTCCTGCCGGTGGTGGAACGCCGGCAGACACTGCACCCTGTCACGGACGCATTACCTCGGCTCTTATGACCGTTTTGAGATTTGTCGGCGGTCGAGGTCTATTCCTGATGCTGACGAGGTCGTTGGCGATGCCTGTGTCCGCTGAGGTTTGTGCAGGGGATGGGACGGTCTATGCCCGCGGCAGTGGTGTGATCGAACTCTCCGATGTTTGATCCTGCTACGGGCACAGTCTGTGAGGGGTTTACGGCGGGAACGGCCGTCGAATCAAGGAACTCATACGCGAAGCCGTCAGGTGCAGAAGACCCTTCGCGAAGCGCCGGAACCCGGTTCGCATCCCCCTTTTTACGGTGCGGGCGGGGAAGTGATCAGAGCAGATGCACGGACTGGACGATGCGGTAATCGGCGTCGGCTTCGGTGAGGACGACGGGTTCGCCGATCTTCTGGAGATGTTCCTGATCGAGTTGCAGCTCGTCACGGGCGACCTTCAGGTTGATCTGCGCGTCGATCATGGCATGCCCGTCGTCGGTGAGATGGCACCAGATGCGGACGTCATCACCGGCAGTGATTTCTACGGGTTCGTTGGCGTAGGTGACGATATCGTGGCGGGAGAGCTGTTGCCATTTGCCGGTGTCGGTTTGCTTGAGCACGGCATAGGAGATCAGGACCTGTTTGTCTTCGCCGGTGGAGATCCTTCTCTTGTTACGCGGCTCAAAAGTGACCTTGCCATTGACTTTGGAGATCCACTGGACGCCTTCGGGGAACAAGCGGTCGATCTCGGCGGCGACCACGCGGATCTCGTCGAGATCTGTCTGACTCAAGCCGCTGACCGGGTCGCCGGTTGGCGGGGGGGGAGTTCCGTTGGGAGCTCTGGTGAGGAGGACGCCGATCGTGACGCCAACGAGGATCAGGGCCGCAGCCCACGCCAGTGGCACCGGGAACTTCCTGACTGGGGAAACAGCAGTTTCGTTGTTCTGCTGGTCAGGAGTATTCGCAAGGGCCTCCAGGATCTGTTGCTTTCTGCGGCTTTCAAGCGGCGGCGGCTGGGTTCGTTCGCCCCAGTCCTTGATCTGTTTGTCGATATCATCACGCATGGCTGGTCCCTTAGTTGCTCTGCGCCACGAGTTGGCGCAGTTTCTTTCGGGCCTTGTGCAGGCGCCAGTAGACGGCGGTCTTCGAGCAGCCGCAGGCGGCCGCGACGTCGTCGGTTTCCATCTCTTCGATGACCGAGAGCACCAGCACGGAGCGCAGGTGCTCGGGCAGTTGGGCCATGGCCCAGTCGACAGTCTTCTGTTCTTCCGCCTGTATCATGCGTCGGTCGGGCCGTTCCTTGCCGGCGCCGGCATCGCGTTCGACATTGCCGTCTTCAGTCAGTTCCGGGCGTTTCTTGCGAACGTGATTCAGGGCTTGATTGACGCCGATCTGGCAGACCCAGGTGGAGAACGCCGAGCGTCCCTGGAAACTGTCGAACTTATGGTAGGCGCGGATCATGGTTTCCTGGACGAGGTCGTTCATGTCGTCTTCGTTGAGCACGATGCGGTAGATGACGCCGCGGATCTTCGGCAGAGCCAGGTCGAGCAGCGGCTCAAATGCGTCGGGTGTGCGGTCCCGGCGGAAGGCATGCAGCAAAGCCGCCTCATCGGCGGCTTGCGGGTTGTCTGCCGGAGCGATGCCGGTTTGCCGGCTGGTTGCCACATCCGTCTCCTGTTGCTTCCGGGGGGTTATTTCTTGGCCGTTGCCAGCTTAGGGATAAGGCGTTCGGCGATGCGGGCGGCGGCTTCCTGGAGGGCGGCTTTGCCGGCCTTCAGTTCGGTCAGGTCGACGGCCACGGAGGTCTGGCGGTCGACCGCCACGATTTCGCCTTTGCTGTTGGTGACCTTCACTTCGACGCGGGCCTTGACGCTCTTGAGTCGGCCGATATCGGCGGCGAACTCACTGAAGGCCTCGCCGGTGATCTTGAGTTCGGCCCGGGAGGCCGTCCCTTTCTCGAGGTCGATCAGGGTGCCGCCGGCTTTGCGATAGAACAGCATGAGTTCCGTCTGGGTCGCGGGGTCGGGTGCGGGCCGGCCGATGTGTTTTTCGGTGATTCGGACGGCCGCCGGGGGCAGTGTCTTGCCGGCCATCGCTTTCTGCAGCGCCGCCAGGCGATCCGCGGGACTGTCTTTCGACATCAGTTTGTCGGACGATTTCTCGATCATTGTCGAAACCGTCTTCGCCAGGTCTTCGGTCAGTGTGGCGACGTCGTCGGTACCGTTGACGCTGGCGCCGAGGACGCGTCCGGTTTCGGTGCCGATGATCTTCGCGACGAGATAGGTCTTCTTGCCGGCGCGGAAGACCGAACCGGTGATCAGGATCTGGGCGCCGGTGAGCCGGCCGATCTGGACGGCGTCGTTGGCGGCGACCACGCCGGATTTGCTGAGGGTGAGTTCGTCGAGGATCTGTTTGAGGCCGTCGCGTTCCACCAGGATGATCTTTTGATTTGCCGCGAGCGAGGCGAAGAGGACGTCGGCGGCGTTCTTCCCTGCGCCTGTCATTCCGGTGCCGCGTTCGGCGAATTCAAGGATAGCGGCGGGGTAGACTGTCGGTGCCTTCGCGGCGTTATCCTGGGCTGCGGCGAGTGCAGCTGCCAGGAGACCGACACAGATCCAATGATAAATACAACGCATAGTCTATTCCTTCCCATTGCCGAGTTTTGTTTGTTGGTTCAAGAGGAGCTCCGTCAGAATCACTGCCGGCGCCGGATGGACCTTGTGGTACTTGACCAGATCCCAGCCGCAGATCACCAGACGCGCCTGCTGCTGCCGCAGCTCGACGTAGTCCCACCGGCCGTTGGCGCCGGTTTCGAAACCGACGTCGCCGGCGATCGTGGTTAACCGGCAACCGACCGGCGCGATGTTCCGGCGGCCGTGCCAGCGGGCGGTATCCAGGCGCTTGTCAAAGTAGCGGATGTGACCGCGGTCCGCAAAGACCATCTGCTTCAGCTTCTGCAGTTGCACGGGGGTCCGGCCGGAGAAAGGTGGGAGAAGCAGAACGGACGTGCCCCCGGCCACGACCGTCTGCATCTCAGCCATAATTCCCGAGTACTTCTCAAAATCGATGCCGGCGCAGATCACCCATTTCCCGGAGAGATCCGTCAGGTTGTTGACGGTCTCGAACGGGATCCCCAGATGGGCCAGGGCGGCTCCGAGCTTGTTGTCGCCCGGGGCGTATACCTTGAGCTGCAGGCGTTTGAATTCAGCCCGGCGGTCCTGCAGGAGGTCCTTGGAGTAGAACCAGACCGGCTGCCGGAGCCGGGTCAGAACCCGGTTGTTGCGGTCCAGAATGCTGACGATGATGGTGCTGTCGGCCACGACGCCGGGCCGGAGGTGCGGAAAGGTCAAATTGACTGTGAGCGGCAGGGCCGGCTTGAGCTCGCGGCGGATTACCGCGCGGCCGGCGTAGAGGATTTCCACGGTTGCGCGATGGGCGCCGCGGGGCAGCCGGTTGCCGTTGAACGTCAGCACATCCGGCTGCTCCGCGAAGAACGCCCGCCGTTCCGGCACCATTTTCAGTGGCGGTTCCCCGGCGAATGCGCACCAGCTCAGCAGTGTCGCGGTGATGATTTGGACGATTGCTTTCATCACCTACTCAGACCGGCGAGCCGGCGGAATCTTTGCGGGTCGGCCGGGATTTTTCACAGAACTTCGTCTGAACCATCGGCCCGGCTGTCGCCGGCCGGCCTTTTCCGGCAAGGTATCCCTGACGTCCGGCAGAGCGGTGTCGGGGTTGTCGTGATGATCGCGAAGCCGGCGGCGAATGCCTTGATCGATAAGGAGATGCTTTGGAACTGCCGTCCTTGACAGGTTGCTCAGGCGCGGCAGATTAGCCCGGAGATTTCATCGTGGTCCGTAGCGGTGACGCCGCTGCCTGGTATTGCTCGGGCAGTCGGCCCGGCCATCGATCAAGATGTCGAAGACGGCGGGTGCATTCGCCCTGCGATTGTCCTGCCGCTGTTGGCGCCGACCGGCGACGGGACACATGGAATCTTTCAGTCGTGTTTTTTCTGGAGATCCAAAAACAGGAAGGGTGACCGTATGAAGGGAGCAGTTACGAAGGTTGGCATGGGGTTGGCGGCCGGTGTGGTCCTGGCCGTGTCGGTGAGCAGTTGCGTCGTGGTGCCGGGAGGCCGGCCGCCGCGGCGGCAGGTCGTGGTCACGCCGAAACCGCATCCGCATCCGAAGCCGAAGGTGATTGTTACGCCGAAACCGAAACGGCCGGTGGTGGTGGTGAAACGGCCGCCGATGCCGAAGAAGCCGCCGCGGGTGGTCAAACCGCGAAAACCGCATCCGCATGCGGTCTGGGTGAGCGGTTCGTGGCGTTGGGATGGTAAGAAGTGGGTCTGGCGAAAAGGGCATTGGAAGGTCACCAAAGGGAAAAAGATCAAGAAGCCGATCAAAATACATAAGTAAGCCCGGAACAGATTTTGAAAACGACTCCAGCGCCCGGACGAAAGTCCGGGCGCTTTTGCGTTGGTCCTTGACGGGGTCCCTGAGCACGGTCGAAAGAGGTATGGACTGGGTTCCGCTTTTTGCTTGGCGTCCGGGTACGATGCGTGCTCCGCCAGCAGGCATTGCACGACGGCGGGAGTGTGCCGGTACTGACGCGAAATAGTAACCGGCTGGGCGCGGCGTTCGTTCCGGGCTCTGGGGTCAATCGATGGGGATTGGATTGAGTTTGCCTTCGCCGGCCAGGATGTAGAGCAGGTGGTAGGTGGCCCGGATGCGGTCGGTTTCGGTCTTGAAGTTCTCGAGGTAGTACTCGGTCATCAGACCGTAGACCTTGCGGCTGAGCGTATGCGCGGCTTCCGGCTGGTAGGCGGCGCCGGCCCGCTGGACGCTTTTGAGGAAGCCGCGGACATCCTCGAACTCCTCGATCCGATATTCCTCGAGTACCTCCGCCCCGGGCAGCAGGCTGCTGAACTGGCGGGCGGTGAGTAAGTCGATGACATGCGGTTCGGCCGGTTCAGAGGCCTGCATATAGGCGTGCACAAAGGCCGCCTGCAGCTCCCGGAAGGTGTCCGGGCCGAAGCTGGACAAGGCCAGGCAGCCGTCGGGCTTGAGGCGTTTATGATAGGCCGGCAGGACCTCCTCAGGCCGCGTGAACCACTGAATTGTAGCATTGGAGATGATCAGGTCGTAGATGCCTTCGCCTTCGTCGGCGATCTCTTCGGCGTCGGCCACGAAAAGTTCCAGGCGGTCGTGCTTGAGCTTATAGGCGGCCTGGGTGACCATTTCCGGACAGATGTCGACAGCGATGATGCGGGCTTCGGGGAAGGTGTTGATCAGCTTGCGGGTCAGCCTGCCGGTGCCGCAGCCGAGTTCGAGGACATGCCGGATATCGCGGCGGCCGAGGGCCTTGCAGGCGAGGTCGAGCAGGCGGCCGCCCATGGAGGCCTGAACCGGTGTGACGCTTTCGTAGACGCTGGCTGTGCGCCCGAAGCGGCGGGTCAGCATGTCTTTGTCAATCATGGCAGCCATGGTTCTGCAGGAACTCGTTGATCGGTTTGAGGGTTGCGTCGGGGCGGGTCCAGAACGGCGCATGTCCGGCGCCCGGGATACTATAGGTTTGGTGTTCGGCCGGAATCAAGTCGAGGCCGGCGATCGGGCAGACGGCGTCGGCGGCGCCGTGGATCCAGAGAACGGGGCATTTGATTTGTCCGGCGATATCGGTGAGATCGGTGTTTTCCAGGAAATGCAGCCCCGCCTGCAGGCTGGCCACCGTGAAATCGCCGCAGTCCGTGCCGGGGAACATCTGCAGGAACGGGGCAACGGCCGCTGCCTCTGTCGGGCTGAAGAACTGCCGCCGGAAGTGCGTGAGGGCTTTGACCGGATCGCGTTCGAGCCGGCGGGCCAGGGCGTCAATCGCGCCTTTGGGCCAGCCGTACCGGCGGTGCTCGTCAACGAATCGCAGGGTGCCGCCGATGAGGATGAGACCGTGGACGCGGGCGGGGCAGCGGTGAGCGAGTTGGATTGCGAGCAGGGCGCCGAGTGACCAGCCGATGACGATGCCGGGGGCCGGCGGCAGGGCCCGCTCAACGGCGACGCCGAATCCGTCTACGGTGGTGACATCCCGGAAAACGGGGTGAGCGCCGACGTGCAGACCGTGAGCCGCCAGCGGTTGCCAGACGTGAGGGCTGCCGGCCCAGCCGTGGATGAGCATCAGCGGGGTCATGGTTTCAGCGGTTCGTCCAGGACGGTGCCGTGTTTGCGGTGCTGAATGTGGCGCCAGAGGACGGTGTACTTGGGTTTGTGCGGGTAGAGCGCCAGGGCTTGGCGCAGTTCCTCTTCCGCGCCGTCGAGATCGGCAAGATGATAGCGGGCGAGGGCCAGGCGATAGTGGGCGGCGGCGAAGTGCGGTTCGCGTTCGATCGCTTTGGCATAGGCGGCGGCGGCCCGATCATAGCGTTCGTAATACAGGTAGGCATAGCCGGATTTGAGCCATGGGTGGGGCGATAACGGCAGCAGCCGGGCGGCTTTCTGCAGCTCGTTGGTCAGCTGCCCGGGCGGCACGCGGCCGGCGTAGAGTCTGGCCTCATAGCGGTTCATGGCTTTCTCGCCGGGGAGCTTCCAGCCCTGTGCGATGGTCAGGAGGGCAAGGACGGCCAGGGCGATACGCCAGGGCCTGCCGGTTCCGGGGGACGGTTCGTGGTCTGCGGCTGCCGGCGGCGGCGGGAATGCCAGGATCAGGACGGTGGGGACGAGCATGACGGTGGCCGGAATGTGAATGTTGAAATCGAGCAGGGCATGGATGGTCCAGGCGAGGACCCCCATGATCGCGGCGAACGCCTCGGGTTTCGACGCGGGTTCGAGCTCGTCCCGTTGGATCTGCCGGCAGACCAGCAGTGGACTGACGGCGAAGTAGACTACAGCAATGCCGCCGAGGATACCGCATTGACTGAGGAAGTGGTAGAACATGCTGTGGGCCAGCTTGGTCTCCTCCGCCCCCGGCGGTTTCAGCCGCATGTAGCTGTGGAAGAACTCGCCGATGCCGCCGCCGGCCCACGGGTGCTCCTGGAACATCCGGACAGCCGCGCGCCAGTAGTCGAAGCGGGCGGCCAGAGAACTGAGAGGGGAGCGTGCGCCCTGCAGCCAGAGAAAGGCAGGGACAGCGACGGCGACGCCGCCGATGCCGATGCCGATGATGCCGGGGAGGTACTTCCGGGTCTGTTCGGGGTTGAGACAGAGAACGAGCAGCATGGTGGCGGCGGCGCCCATGACGAAGGCCAGAAAGGCGGCACGGCTCTTGGTGCAGATCAGGCAGTAGGTTAACAGACCGCCGGCGAGAAGGCTGAAGAGGAGTTGCGATGCCAGCGGCGGTTCAACGCGCCGGCACCAGCGCCAGATGACGATGACAGCCAGGGGCAGCGCCAGGATCAGGTGTGCGGCCAGGCTGTTGGAGATGGCGAAGGAGGCCATGGCCCGGCCCTGGCGGACGTTGAAGATGAGGGCGCTGGGGATCTCGTGGCCCTGTTCAATCTGGTATTCCAGTGCTTGCATCACCTGGCCGTAGCCCCAGTGGACCTGGTAGATCACCTCGATACCCAGTGCTCCCAGCCCGGCAAGCCAGCAGATCAACAGGATGTTGCGGGTGTGCGGGAAGGTGCGCAGATGCACCAGCAGGGCGAGGGCGAAGGTGAAGACACTGACCAGATGGGCGATGAACGAGGTGGCGACTTCCCACGAGGTGGTGTTGATCAGGCCGATAAGGGAGACCAGTACGAAACCTGCGAGCGGCAGGCAGACGTGACGGTAGGCTTTCAAGTCGGCACGGAGCCGGGCGGTCTCGGCGGTGGCGGCAACGGCCAGGAGCGCGACCCCGGCAAACACCGGGGCGAAGCTGACCGGCCAGGCCGACAGCAGCCAATCCCAGATGTTCGCGGGAAAGAGGGTTGCCCACCGGGTACTGGCGGAATTGCCCAGCTTCAACGGGGCGATAAACAGCAGGAATCCCAGGCAGACTGTGGCCGGGATAGCGCGGCGGGGCATGGGCTATTTCTTCCTTCGTCGTTCCAGTTCATCGACCGGCGCCTCAACGATCCGCTTGTCGCTGAGCTGGACCGAGACCTTCTGCAGCAGGATATTGCGGCCGACGACTCGGCCGGAGCCCTCTTTGCACTGGCATTTCGAGCCGATCTTCGGCATGTTGCGGACCAGTTGGCGGTATCCTTCATACTCGAAGTTGAGGCAGCATTTCAGCCGGCCGCAGGCGCCGATGATGTTCGACGGATTCAGGGACAATTCCTGGGCTTTGGCCATCTTGACATTGATGCTGACGAAATTTGTGAGGTACGACACACAGCAGATATCCCGGCCGCAACTGCCGATGCCGCCGATCATGCCGGCCTGGTCGCGGGGGCCGATCTGCCGCAGCTCAACCCGCATCTGGACGGCCTTGTTCAGGTCCTTCAGCAGTTCGCGGAAATCTACCCGGCCCGGTGCCAGAAACATGAAGATGACCAGCTTCCGATCAAACGTCAGATGCGTGTCCACCAGGTTCATGGGGAGTTCATGTTTGCCGATCTTCTCGACGGCAATCCGATGCAGCGATTTGCTGCGTACGCGATTTTCATGGGCTTTGCCCTGATCCACCAGCGTGGCCTGGCGCAGAACCTGGGGAAAGTCCCGGCAGTTCGTGTTCTCCGGCATCTCGCCCGCGTACGTGACCCGGCCGTAGTCGTCATACCGCTGGTTGCGGATGATGCACCAGTCGTTGGGCTTCAGCGTCAAACTGTCCTCCGCGACGCAATCCAGTCGAATGGCATCGTTGACCAGCACTTTGTAAAGCATCTTCATTAGAAGGAAAATCCGAATCTTGGGGATACGACCCACCTGCCTTGCCAATATAGGCAGCACCGCAGGATTATCAACCGACGCATCGGTCCGGGCGCAAGTCCTCGATTACTGCCCTCCTTCGCATCCCGCAGGCTTGACCTGCGGCACTTGAGGATCAGTCACTGACATGAATCCGTGGCACACGCAACGCCGTTTTTCTGCCGCTCTGGTCGGCACGCCGACCAGAGCGGCAGAAAAACGGGGTTCAAGGCGGCCGTGTGTTGCCGGTGACCGATCCTGAAACTCCGCACCGCAAGCTCCTACGCCGAGGCTTCGGCGCTCAAGAGGGCGCGGGATCTCGACGCGGACCGCGAAGGGCAGCAAACGAGGGCCTACGTCGGGGCGCAAGTCCTCGTCCGCCCCGTTCCCTGTTCCTTTCATCGCGCCCCGACTCCCAAGGGGGCGGGAGCCTGCCGTACCTGAGGATCGGGCCCCGCAGTTGCGCTCGTCGCGAAAAGATCCTGCCGGCGCTGCCGGGGGGAGTGTCGGCCTCCCTTCTGTTTCGTCTTCGCCCTCGGCTTCCGCAGCTGTCTCCGGGAACGGCAGAACGTCCGCCACTTCACAACATTCCCCAGTCAAGTTAGCGGGATATCAATGAATCCTGTTGATCTGCTGCGGCCGGCCGTTATAGTACGTTTGTCTCCGGGTTGTGTCCGGAGCGAAGTTTTTGTGGTTCAGATCCCTGTCGGGACGTGGAAGAACGGGTGCGCAGATGGCGGATAAGAAAACGAAGATTCCGATTTCGACGCTCAATGTGGGCAACAAACTCGGTGAAGGCGGCACGGCCGAGGTGTTCAGTGCGCTGAATGGCGGCGGCCAGGTGGTCTTGCGGCGCCTGCTGCCCCGGCACAAATTCCGCGGCAAGATGCGCAAACGCTTCCTGAACGGCGTCGAAGTGCGCCGGCGTTGCGGGGAACATCCCAATATAGTCCGATATTTCGGTGAGGGCGGGTCCTTCTTTTCCGCTCCTTATGAGGTCATCGAATTCGTTCCCGGCAAGAATCTGAAGACCCTGATCTTCAACAAGCATGCGGCAGTCCACGATCAGCCGCTGCATATTCTGCTGCAGTGTGCGGCGGCGATCATGCACGTACACCAGACCGGCTACCTGCATCTCGACATCAAGCCTGAAAACTTTTTCGTCACCTTTGTCGACGACAAGCCCGTTCCCAAGCTGAGCGATTTCGATCTCTGTCTGCCGATCTCGAGGACATCGGCGCCGAAGGACTTCGGAGGGTCGCTGATGTACGTGCCGCCGGAATTCCTGGAGAAGAAGGAGATCTCGATTGCGTCGGACATCTTCGCCTTCGGCGTCATGGCGTACAACATCTACACCAATCAGATGCCGTTCATCGGCTCCGTGGAAAGCCTGATGAAGGGCACGTACGAGATCAAGTTCCCCGCCGGCGCGGCAGAGCGCATTCCGGACGAGGTGCAAGAGATCATCGTCAAATGCCTGAGTCGGCATCCCAGGGTGCGTTATCAAAGCGGCGGCGATCTGTACAGCGCCCTGGAGAAGGCGCGCCGCAACCAATCCTACCGGGCACAGAAGCAGGCGCTGGGTTGAGGCCCGGCGGCGGCCGCGTCTCCCGGCCGTCCCTGCATGCTCCCTAACTGCCTTGTTTTTCGGTTTGTTACAAAAGCCGAAAAATCTCCCGCCGCCGGTTGAAATTGTCTGCCTGCCCCGCAAATTAGGCGGATTGTCTTTTTGGCGGGCGGTCTTTTTTCGCCTCCGGTTGGGCTAAGTGCCGCAGATTGCGGGGCTTTTGCCGGTCGCGGGGACTGCGCGCAACCGTTACTTCAAGGAACCCCTTAATGGCAAACGAAACAACCGAACAACTTAACCCCCCAACCATCCTTGACCTGAGTTCCGCCACCGACATGGAGGCATTGCTGGGCGAGGATCAGTGTGCTGATGTCGAAGAGGGCGCAGTCGTGACCGGTACGGTCGTCGACAAGAACGACTCCGGCGTCACCGTCGACATCAAATTCAAAAGTGAAGGCTTTGTGCCGCGCGAGGAATTCCCCGACTGGGAAGGCGTCAAGACCGGCGATGAAGTGCGCGCCGTTCTCGAAGAAATCGAGAGTGACGACGGCCTGCCGCTGCTGAGTGTTGAGAAAGCGATCTTCCAGGAAGCCTGGGAGAAGTTCATGGCCAAGTACGAAGAAGGCTCCGTGGCCAACGGCGTAGTGAAACGCCGGGTCAAGGGCGGCCTGATGGTCGACGTCGGCGTCGAAGCATTCCTGCCGGGCTCGCAGGTAGACACGTCACCCGTGCGCAACATGGATGACTACATCGGCCGCGAGTTCGAGTTCAAGATTCTGAAGATCAACAAAGACCGTCACAACGTGGTCATCTCCCGCCGCGAACTGCTGGAAGAGGAGAAGGCGAAGCTGCGTTCCCAGATCCTCGAAGAGATCGAACCGGGCCAGTTGCGTCAGGGCATTGTCAAGAATATCACCGATTTTGGTGCGTTCGTCGACCTGCACGGCATTGACGGTCTGATTCATATCACCGATATGTCCTGGGGCCGGATTTCGCATCCGTCCGAGATGGTGGAGATCGGTGAAGATATCGAAGCGGTCATTCTGGAAGTGGACCGCGAGAAGGAGCGTGTCTCCCTCGGTTTGAAGCAGCGTACCGCCGATCCCTGGGATGCGGTCGAGGTCAAGTATCCGGTCGGTTCGACGATCCAGGGCCGCGTGGTGAACGTGATGCCGTACGGTGGCTTCGTTGAGATCGAGGAAGGCGTTGAGGGCCTGATCCACGTCTCGGAGATGAGCTGGACCAAGCGGATTACCCGGGCCAGCGATGTCCTCCAGGTGGGCGAAGAAGTCGAGGCCGTGGTGCTGGACATCCAGCGTGACGCCAAGAAGATTTCGCTGGGCTTGCGCCAGACCATGGAGAACCCCTGGGAAGTGGCCGCCGAGAAGTACCCGCCCGGCACCAAGATCGCCGGCAAGGTCCGCAACATGACCAGTTACGGCGCCTTCGTCGAAATCGAGCCGGAAATCGACGGTATGGTACATGTCTCCGACATGTCCTGGACCCGGAAGATCAACAACCCCGCCGAGATTCTCAAGAAGGGCGAGGAAGTCGAAGCCGTTGTGCTCGAGATCAACCCGGACCAACAGCGGATTTCGCTGAGCATCAAGGATATGACCAACAATCCGTGGGACCAGATTGACCAACTCTATCAGATCGGCGACAACGTCAAAGGCCGCGTCACCAAGTTGACCAATTTCGGCGCCTTCGTCGAACTCGACCACGGCATCGACGGCCTGATCCACATCTCGCAGATCAGCGACGAGCGCGTCAACAAGGTTCGCGATGTCCTGAACGTCGGCGATGAGGTCGAGGCCAAGGTCATCAAGATCGATCCGGAAGAGCGGCGCATTGGTCTGAGCATGCGCTCCAGCGACGTCTCGAACATGGGCCTGCCGAGCGGCGATCTCGGCGGTGACGGTTCCCTGCGTCCGGGCGAGCACATGGTGGACATGGGCGACCTGCTCGACGGTGCTCTCGACGGCGCTCTCGACGAGCAGCAAGATGCTGCTGCAGAGGATGCTGGAGAAAAAGAAGAATAAATCCCTAAACTGCAGTTGACACGAGAGGCCGTAATCCTATAGTATCCGCTCGCAATTTCTGGACCCTGCCCACGTAGCTCAGCTGGTAGAGCGCATCCTTGGTAAGGATGAGGTCACCGGTTCAATTCCGGTCGTGGGCTCCACCGCCTTCGACCGGGCAGGGAACGAGGGGTTCCATGGGAAGGCGATCTCGCGGTCAATCTGCGAAACCTTAAACTGTAGATCATATGTCCCTAACGCGGCGCCGCTGCTGTGCGCCGGTGTGGCAACAACTGGAGGTAACCCTAGCAATGGCAAAAGAACGCTTCGAGCGCACCAAGCCGCACGTAAACATTGGTACGATCGGTCACGTGGACCACGGCAAGACGACTCTGACGGCCGCGATCACCATGACCATGTCCAAGAAGTTCGGCGGCGACGTCCGTACTTTCGATGAAATTGACAACGCTCCGGAAGAGAAGGCTCGCGGTATTACCATCAATACGGCGCACGTCGAGTATCAGACCGACAAGCGCCACTACGCTCATGTGGACTGCCCCGGCCATGCGGACTACATCAAGAACATGATCACCGGCGCCGCGCAGATGGACGGCGCGATCCTCGTGGTTGCTGCGGACGACGGTCCGATGGCCCAGACCAAGGAGCACATCCTCCTGGCCCGCCAGGTCGGTGTCCCCGCGATCTGTGTTTTCGTCAACAAGGTGGACCTGAGCGACCCGGACCTGCTGGAACTGGTCGAAATGGAAATCCGTGAACGCCTGACCGAGTACGAATTCGACGGCGACAACACGCCGATCGTTTTCGGTTCCGCCCTGAAGGCTCTCGAGACCGGCGGCGATCCGGACGCGGAAGAGTGCAAGCCGATCATCGACCTGATGGCGGCGGTGGATGATTTCATCCCCGAGCCGAAACGCGACATCGACAAGCCGTTCATCATGCCGATCGAGGACGTCTTCAGTATTGAAGGTCGCGGCACGGTCGTTACCGGCCGCGTCGAAGCCGGCGTTGTCGAGACCGGCAATGAGATTGAGATCGTCGGCATCAAAGACACGACGAAGACGACGGTCACGGGCGTCGAGATGTTCCGCAAAATTCTGGACCGCGGCCAGGCCGGCGACAACGTCGGCTGCCTGCTGCGCGGCGTCAAGAAGGACGAGGTCGAGCGCGGTCAGGTCCTGGCCCAGCCGGGCACGATCACGCCGCACACCAAGTTCGAGGCCGAGGTGTACGTCCTGAGTAAGGAAGAAGGCGGTCGCCACACCATTTTCAAGACCGGCTACCGGCCGCAGTTCTACTTCCGGACGACCGACGTGACCGGTACCGTGACCCTGCCGGAAGGCAAGGAAATGGTCATGCCGGGTGACAACGTCACCATGGAAGTTGAGTTGATTTGCCCGATCGCCATGAACGAGCAGCTGCAGTTCGCCATTCGCGAAGGCGGCCGCACCGTGGGCGCCGGGCAGGTGACGAAGATCATCGAGTAGGCAGACACGTCGGAGACATCAGATCTTATGACCCAGGTGCGTTCGTCGGAGCGCACCTGGGTGTTTGTGTCTCGAAGTCTTCCGTGCTTTTCCCAACCTTGGCGGCCCGGTTGCCGCAGTTGCAGGTGGGTAGCTCAGTTTGGTAGAGCAGCGGTCTCCAAAACCGCCGGTCGCAGGTTCGAGCCCTGTCCCACCTGCCAACGGTGAACTCGCTGAATTCTGGTGCGAAAGGATATGATGGCCAACCCAATACAGCGGATCAAACAGTTCTACGGCGAAGTGGTGCAGGAAGTCAAGAAATGTTCCTGGCCCAGCCGCCCGGAGCTCACTGAGCACACCGCGCTGATCATCGTGGCCCTCATTCTGATGACATTGTTCATCTTTGCCGTCGACAACGTCTGCCGCTACGGCATCGACGGGATCTTTGCACTGGCGCGGTATTTGACCAACTAAAGTCCAAGGAAAGAACGGCAGCGACAATGAGTGAAGGTGAAGAACAGCGCGGGCAATGGTTTGTTGTCCAGACGCTCTCCGGCCACGAGATGAAGGCGCAGGAAAGCATCCTGAAACGTCGCGAACTGGAGGGCATTGAGGATCTGCTCTTCGACGCTGTGGTCCCGATGGAAACGGTGACTGAAGTGAAGAACGGCGAGAAGAAGACCTCGAAGCGCAAGCGGCTGCCGGGCTATATCCTGGTGGTGGCCGACCTCTACTGCGACGACGGCGAACTGGACGAACGGGTCTGGCGCTTCATCAAAGAGACCCCGGGCGTCACCGGCTTCATCGGCGACAAACCTGTGCCGTTGAGCGACAGCGAGATCCTCGACATCAAGGATATGATGCGCGAGGACATCGAAACCGAGCGGCCGAAAATCGATTTCAACGAAGGTGAAATGGTCAAGATCAAGGACGGCCCTTTCGAGAACTTCGAAGGCAAGATCGAAGCAATCGACCCGGACCACGGCAAACTCAAGCTGTCGGTCAGTATTTTCGGTCGCTCGACGCCGGTTGAAGTGGGCTATTGGCAGGTAGAGCGGGAGTAGTTCCGGTCTGCCGGCCTTGATTTGAGCAACAAAGGTACGGATCGACAATGGCAAAGAAAGTTACAGGCGAGATTCGTTTGCAGATTCCGGCCGGTCAGGCCAATCCGGCGCCCCCGGTGGGCCCGGCGTTGGGCCAGGCCGGGGTGAATATCATGGAGTTCTGCAAACAGTTCAACGCGGTTACACAGCAGCAGGCCGGTAATGTGATTCCGGTCGTGATCACGGTCTACCAGGACCGTTCGTTCACGTTTATCACGAAGTCGCCGCCGGCTTCCGATTTGATCAAGAAAGCTGCCGGCCTGGCAGCCGGGGCGAATGCGCCCGGGCGCGAGACCGTCGGGCAGGTGACCACCGCGCAATTGCGTGAGATCGCCGAGATCAAGAAAGAGGACTTGAACGCAAGGGACGAAGAGCAGGCGGTTCGCATTATCGCCGGCACTGCCCGCAGCATGGGAGTTGAAGTCGTCGATGGCTAGGTCAAAAACATATTCGCAACAGGCCGAGTGCTTCGATCCCGAGCAACGGTATTCACTGGAAGACGCAGTGGCAATCCTGCAGAAGATGCCGCATGTCAAATTCGACGAGACCGTTGAATTGGCTGTGCGCCTCGGCATTGACCCGCGCCAGTCGGATCAGAACGTCCGCGGCGCCATGTCGCTGCCAAACGGCACCGGCAAGCAGACCACCGTGGTCGTGATCGCGGCCGATGAAGCCGCCGAGGCCGCCCGCGAGGCCGGCGCCGACCATGTCGGTTTTGAGGAACTGCTGGACAAGATCCAGGACGGCTGGCTGGATTTCGACGTCATGATCGCGACTCCTGCGGCTATGCAGAAGGTTCGGACGCTCGGCCGCGTGCTGGGCCCCCGCGGGCTGATGCCCAATCCGAAAACCGGTACGGTCACCGACGATACGGCTGCCGCCGTGGAACAGGCCAAAGCCGGCCGGATCGAATACCGGGCCGACAAGGGCGGCTGCGCCCATGTGCCGATCGGCAAGGTCTCCTTCGAGCCGGCCGCCATCGTGGAAAACGCGGAGGCGGTTGTGCAGGCCCTGATTCGCGCCCGCCCGGCGGCGACCAAGGGCTCCTACCTGCTGTCCTGCACCATGAGCTCCACCATGAGCCCCGGCGTGAAGCTCGACGTCCGGCAACTTGTGAGGAATTAGCCATGAGCGACCGTAGAATTGAGAAAGTAGTTCTGCTCGAATACGTCAAGGAACTGTTCGAGAATTCCCCGTACGCCATCTTTATCACCTATAACGGCCTCAGTGTGCAGGCTGCCGGCGAGTTGCGGGACAAGGTGAATGCCGTGGGTGCGCGGTGTCAGGTGTTGAAAAACAGCTACCTGATGCTCGGGCTCAAGGAAGCCGGTCTGGAGGTCCCCGAGGACTTCGAACTGACCGGGGACACCGCCGTGATTTTCGGGTCGGAGAACGACCCGGTGGCGCCGGCCAAAGTGGTCAAGGAATTCAGCAAAGACCACGACGTCGTCACCTTCAAGGCCGGCATCGTCGACGGCCGTTTTGTCGACGCTGCCGATCTTGCGGCCTTGGCCGATCTGCCGTCGAGGGAGGCATTGCTGTCAATCCTCCTCGGCGTCATGAAGGCTCCGGGGGCAAAACTTGTCCGGGTTCTGAGCACACGCCGGTCCAGCCTCGTCTGGCTGCTTGAGAACCACGCAAAGAAATTGGAAGAATCAGCCTAAAAAGGAGTACATACAATGGCGGAAGCAACCCTCGAAAAAGAACAGGTCATTTCGTACATCGAAAACCTGAGCCTCCTGGAGGTGAAGGAACTGGTAGACGAATTGAAAGAGCGCCTGGGCGTTGACGATATGCCCATGGGCGGCGGCATGATGATGATGGCCGGCCCCGGCGCCGATGCCGGTGCGGCGGAAGAGGAAAAGACCGAGTTTGACGTGGTTCTGGTTGGCGTCGGCGAGAAGAAGATCGCCGTCATCAAGGAAGTCCGCGCGATCACCGGTCTGGGCCTGAAGGAAGCGAAGGCTCTGGTTGAGAGCGCTCCGGCCCCGATCAAGGAAGCTGCCCCGAAAGAAGAAGCCGAAGAGATCAAAGCGAAGATCGAAGAAGCCGGCGGCAACGTCGAGCTCAAATAGCGGACCGGATCAACCCATTGTTGCGAGTTGATTTTTGTGCCGATCCGTGCAGTGAATCAGCCAGAGACGGACGGGAGAAAGCCTCCCGTTCGTTCTCTGCTTTCATAAAGTCTCGGTCCATTTCTCCCAATCTACGACCTCTTGGCAGGGGACCCCTCTATGGCTAAACGCGAACGTGTCAATTACGGCAAGCTCAAAGACGTCCTGGACATTCCCGACCTGATCGCCGTGCAGTTGGATTCGTACGAGAAGTTCCTTCAGCTGCAGGTGGCGCCCGAGAAGCGCAAGGACTTCGGTCTGCAGGAAGTGTTCAGGGAAATCTTCCCGATTGAGAGCTTCGACAAATCCTGTGAAATCGATTTCGTCTCCTATGAAATCGGCGAGTCGAAGAACTCCATTATCGAATGTGTACGTACCGGCAAGACCTACGCCGTTCCCGTCTATGTCACGCTGAAACTCGAGAACCGCAAGGCCAACGACAGCAAGGTCGAGCGCGTCTTTCTCGGTGACATGCCGTTGATGACCAACCGCGGTACGTTCATTATCAACGGTGCGGAACGCGTGATCATCAGTCAGCTTCACCGTTCGCCCGGCATCTGTTTCGAACAGGTCAAGCACAGCAGTGGTCGGAAACTCTATTCCTATCGCATCATCCCCGATCGCGGCTCCTGGATGGAAGTCCAGTTTGACATCAACGACCTGATCTACATCTATCTCGACCGCCGCCGTCGCCGCCGGAAGTTCCTGATGAGCACCTTCCTGCGCGCTCTCGGCTATGAGACCGATCGCGACCTCCTGGAGGTCATGCACGGCATCAAAAAGGTCAAGGTGACAAGCCTGCGCCGGAAAGCGCCGGAAGAACTGGAAGGCAGCTATCTCGCCGTCGGCGTGACCGATGCCGACGGAATGGCGTTGGCCGACAGCAAGGGCAATGAAATCGGCAGTTCGCTGGAGCCCGTGACGGAAGAACTGCTGGAGGTGCTCAAGGAAGCCAAGGTCAAGGACGTTGAGATTGTTGAAGTGGGCGACCAGGAGTACTTCCTGAACTGCATGCGCAACGACCCCACCGATTCAACGGAAGACGCTCTGAAGGAAATCTACAAACGCATGCGGCCGGGCGATCCGGCCAGTGTGACCAACGCCAAGGGCCTCCTGCACCGGCTGTTCCAGGACCAGAAACGCTACGACCTGGGGCCGGTTGGCCGCCACAAGATCAACCAGCGCCTCGGCGTCGACTACCCCAGCAGCGTCCGCACTCTGCAGGACATGGACCTGGTCAACGCGACCAAGCACCTGATGGGCCTCCGCAGCGGCGAAGGCGGCGTCGACGATATCGACCACCTCGGCAGTCGCCGGGTGCGAACGGTCGGCGAACTGATCCAGAACCAGTTCCGAGTCGGCCTGGCGCGAACCGAACGCCTGATCCGCGAGCGGATGACATTGCTGGATCTGGAAAATGATGACGTGACGCCGGCGAAACTGGTGAACCCGAAGGCTCTGGTCGGCGTGATCCGCGATTTCTTCGGCCGCAGCCAGCTGTCCCAGTTCATGGACCAGACCAACCCGCTGTCCGAGCTGACCAACAAGCGCCGATTGAGTGCCCTCGGTCCCGGCGGTCTGAACCGGGAACGCGCCAGTTTCGAAGTGCGCGACGTGCACTCCAGTCACTACGGTCGGGTCTGCCCGATTGAGACTCCGGAGGGGCCGAACATCGGTCTGATCTCGTCCCTGGCGCTCTATGCCCGGATCAATGAGTTCGGATTCATCGAGACGCCGTACCGCAAGGTCAACAGCAAGAAGGTAACCAACCAGATCGTCTACCTGTCCGCCGATGACGAAGAGAGCTACGTGATCGCACAGGCCAATGCCGAGCTGGACGACAAGCAGCAGTTCACGGCCAAGTACGTCATGTGCCGCAGTAAAGGCGACACCTACGAAGCGCCGGCTGAGGAAGTGGACTTCATGGACGTCTCGCCGAAGCAGCTGGTCAGTGCGGCTGCCGGTCTGATTCCATTCCTGGAACACGATGATGCCAACCGCGCGTTGATGGGATCGAACATGCAGCGCCAGGCGGTGCCGCTGCTTCGGGCCGAGTCCCCGTTCGTCGGCACCGGTCTGGAGGAAACGGTCGCCCGGGATTCCCGCGCCGTGATTGTGGCGGAAGACAACGGTGTTGTCGCCGCCGTCGACGCGACCCGCATCGTGATTACAAAAGACGGCAAGGTCCCGACGTCCGCCAAGGACAAAGAGAAGGCCCAGGATTACGAGCTGCTCAAGTTTATGCGCTCCAACAGCAGCACCTGCATCAACCAGCGGCCGGTCGTCAAGTCCGGCGACAAGGTGAAGAAAGGGCAGGTCATTGCGGACGGCAGCGCGACGCAGAACGGCGAGCTGGCGCTCGGCAAGAACGTTACGGTCGCCTTCATGCCGTGGTGCGGCTATAACTTCGAGGACGCCATTGTGGTATCTGAGCGCATGGTGAAGAACGATGGCTACACCAGCATCCATATCGACAACTTCGATATCACCGCCCGTGATACGAAACTCGGACCCGAAGAGATCACCCGCGACATTCCCAATGTCAGCGAGGAGGCGCTTCGCAATCTGGGCCACGAAGGCATCATTCGCATCGGCGCAGAAGTGAAGCCGGGTGACATCCTGGTCGGCAAGATTACGCCGAAGAGCGAGACGGAACTCGATCCTGAAGAACGCCTCCTGCGGGCGATTTTCGGTGAAAAAGCCGCCGACGTCAAAGACAGTTCCCTGACGGTCCCCAGCGGCACTTCCGGGATTGTCATGGATGTCGAGATTGAGCGCAAGGCTGATCCGAACGCGACCAAGATGACGAAGGTCGAAATCAAGCGGCACATCCGTGAGGCCAAGAACACCTTCAAGGCCGAGTACGAAGAACTGCTTGAGGACCTGGCCGAGAAGCTGAGCACCAAGTTGCTCGGCTCGAAGCTGCCCTTCGACATCCTCGACAAGAACAACGAGGACGCCACGCCGATCATCCCGGCCAACCGCAAGATCACCAAGGTCCTCCTGCGCAAGCTGGCGATGAATCACGGTAACTACAAGATGCCCAACAGTCCGACGCGCGATCAGATCGAGGAGATCATGAAGGGTTTCCGTCTGCGATTGCGGGACGCTGAGACCCGGCGCGACGAAATCATCGCCCGCTATGAAAGCGGCAGCGAGGAAGAGCAGGGCATTGTCCGTTCGGTCAAGGTCTATGTCGCCAGCAAGCAGAAAATTCAGGTCGGCGATAAAATGGCCGGTCGTCATGGCAACAAGGGCATTGTGTCCCGCATTGTGCCGGTTGAGGACATGCCGTTCCTGGCGGACGGCACCCCGGTCGACATCATCCTGAACCCGCTCGGCGTGCCGAGTCGTATGAACGTCGGCCAGGTGCTGGAGACGCATCTCGGCTATGCCGCCAAGGTTTTGGGCTTCAGTGTTGCGACCCCGGTGTTCGACGGTATTCAGGAAGAGCAGATCCACGAACTGCTGCGCGAGGCGAAGGCCGCCAAGGTTGCTGAACGCCAGGGCTGGTCCGTCAATAAGAAAGGCGAAACCGTCGATGCAGACGGCAACACCCGCCGGGACTATTACATCGAGGACGACGGCAAGGTCGTGCTCTTTGACGGCCGCACGGGCAAGCGTTTCAAACAGCGCGTGATGGTCGGCGAGATCTACATGATGAAGCTCGACCATCTGGTCGTGAACAAGATTCATGCCCGTTCGGTGGGGCCGTACTCGCTTGTGACCCAGCAGCCGCTGGGCGGCAAGGCGCAGCACGGCGGCCAGCGCTTCGGCGAAATGGAAGTGTGGGCGCTGGAAGCCTATGGCGCCGCCTACACGCTGCAAGAAATGTTGACGGTGAAGAGCGACGATGTTACGGGACGTACGCGGATTTACGAATCCATCGTGCGCGGTGACAACTCCCTGCAAGCGGACGTGCCCGAGTCGTTCAACGTTCTGATGAACGAAATGAAAAGCCTGTGCCTTGACATCACATGTCAAAAAGGCCCGGCAACCGCTTGAAATAGAATAAGGAGTACACGCGATGGCAGAGACTCATAATCAGGCAGTTCGCGAAATCCTGGGCTTTGATAATACCGAGACCTTCAGTTCGGTCACGATTAAGGTTGCCTCTCCGGACACGATCCGTTCCTGGAGCCGTGGTGAGGTCAAAAACCCGGAGACGATCAACTATCGTACGTTCAAGCCCGAGAAGGGCGGCCTCTTCTGCGAGAAGATCTTCGGGCCGACCCGCGACTGGGAATGCAGTTGCGGCAAGTACAAGCGGATTAAGCACAAGGGCATCGTCTGCGACCGCTGCGGCGTTGAGGTGACCCATTCCCGCGTCCGCCGCGAGCGTATGGGCCATATTGACCTGGCTGTCCCGGTTACCCATGTCTGGTTCTACAAGTGCATGCCCAGCCGCATCGGTATGATGCTGGATATGACCGCGCGGAACCTCGAACGGGTTATCTACTACGAAAGCTGGATCGTTACCGACAAAGGCAACACGCCGCTCGAGGAAAAGCAGTTGCTCACCGAGGATGAGTACCGCGAGAACCGCGATCTCTACGGCGACGCGTTTCAGGCCGGCATGGGCGCCGGCGCGATTCGTGAGTTGATGGAGAAGATCGATCTGGCGGAGCTCGATGTCGAGTTGCAGGAAGCCATGGCCGCCACCGGCAGCAAGGCCAAGCGCAAGAAGATCGCCAAACGCATGCGCCTGGTCGAGGGCTTCACGCAAGCCGAGATGCGGCCGGAGTGGATGATCCTCACCGTGCTGCCCGTGATCCCGCCCGACCTGCGCCCGCTGGTACCGCTGGAAGGCGGCCGGTTCGCTACGTCGGACCTCAACGATCTGTATCGCCGCGTGATTAACCGCAACAACCGTCTGCGCAACCTGCTCAATCTGCGAACTCCGGAAGTCATTATCCGGAACGAGAAACGTATGCTGCAGGAAGCCGTTGACGCTCTCCTGGACAATGGCCGCCACGGCCGGGCCGTCACCGGCGCCGGCAATCGCGCCCTGAAGTCCCTGTCCGATATGCTCAAGGGCAAACAGGGCCGGTTCCGGCAGAATCTGCTTGGTAAGCGCGTTGACTATTCCGGCCGTTCCGTGATCGTGGTTGGCCCCGAGCTGAAACTCAACCAGTGCGGTCTGCCGAAGAAAATGGCGCTGACGCTGTTCGAGCCGTTCATCATCCGCAAGCTCAAGGAGCTGGGCTACGTCCATACGGTGCGCAGCGCCAAGAAGATGATCGAACGCGGCGAGTCCCATGTCTGGGATATCCTGGAAAACGTGACCCTTGGTCACTCCATCATGCTGAACCGCGCACCGACGCTGCACCGGCTCAGTATCCAGGCCTTCGACCCGGTCCTTATCGAAGGCAACGCCATTCGGATTCATCCGCTCGTCTGCGCCGCTTACAACGCGGACTTCGACGGTGACCAGATGGCGGTCCATGTGCCGTTGTCCAACGAAGCACAGATGGAAGCCAAGACCCTCATGCTGGCGCCGAACAACATCTTTTACCCGTCAAACGGCAAGCCGATCTGCACGCCGACGCAGGACATCACGCTCGGGTCGTACTTCCTGACGTATGTCAAACCCGGAGCGATTGAGCGGGCGGAAAATCCGAAATGTTTTTCGGACTTCATGGATGTGCTGGCTGCCTACGAAGCCGGAGTGCTCGACATTCACGAAGTGATTCGTCTGCGCAATCCGGATTTCGGCGAGGACACCGTCTGGGGCCAGAAGGACGCCCGGTATCTGAAGACCACCGCCGGCCGCTGCATCTTCAACGAGATCTGGCCGCCGGAGATGGGCTTCTTCAACCGCGTCGCCAACGGCGGATCGCTGGGGAAACTGGTCGGCAGCGCCTACAACACCCTGGGCCGCGAACGGACGGTTGAAATCCTCGACCAGCTCAAGGCCATGGGCTACGAGTATGCGACCCAGGCCGGCTTCTCCATCGGCATTACCGATATGATCATCCCGTCCGAAAAAGACGGCATCATCGGCGAAGCCCAGGATCGTATTGAAGAGGTGCGAAAGCAGTACAGCGATGGTGTGATTACCAACGTTGAGCGCTATAACCAGTCCTGCGACATCTGGAATCAGGCGAACAACAAAGTTGCGGCAGCTCTGTTCCATACGCTGGAACGCAACGAAGAACGGACGGAACTGAACTCCGTCTGGGCCATGTTTGATTCCAAGGCGCGCGGCAGCCGCAACCAGATCAGTCAGCTGGCCGGTATGCGCGGGCTGATGGCGAAGCCGTCAGGTGAGATCATCGAGCGGCCGATCATCTCGAACTTCCGCGAGGGCCTGAGTGTCCTGGAGTTCTTTATCAGTTCGCACGGCGCCCGTAAAGGTCTGGCCGATACCGCTCTGAAAACGGCGGACTCCGGTTACATGACCCGGAAACTGGTTGATGTCGCCCACGATGTCATCTGCATTGAAGACGACTGCCTGACCACCCAGGGCATCTATGTCAGCGCCATCCGTGAAGGCGATGAAGAAATGCTGCCGCTGCAGGAGCGCATCGTCGGCCGCTACAGCGCCGACGACATCCGCGATCCCCTCGGCGACGGCAAAACCTACATCGTCAAGGCCGGTGAAGAGATCACGCACGACGTCGCCGATAAGATCGTGGACGTCGGTATTGACCGCGTGATGATCCGCTCCGTTCTGACCTGCCGCAGTAAAGGCGGCGTCTGCGCCAAATGCTACGGCCGCAATCTGGCCACGGACGGCAGGACGCAGGAAGGCGATGCCATCGGCATCATCGCCGCGCAGTCCATCGGCGAGCCGGGCACGCAGTTAACCATGCGTACCTTCCACTACGGCGGTGTTGCCTCCAGCGAGTTCAAACGGCCGTTCATCAAGGCCCGCCAGGGCGGCATTCTGAAACTGGAGGATGCCCGTACCGTGCGCGGTTCCGACGGCAAACTGATCGTCCTCAACAAGACCGCCCGCGCGATCCTGCTGGACGCCGACGGCTTTGAGCAGGAAAGCCATCAGTTGGTTGCCGGCGCCGTGCTCAGCAAAGATGAGGGCGACAAGATCCGGACCAACGAGACCTTCGCCAAGTGGGACCCGTACAACCTGTCGATCATCACGGAGTTCGGCGGCAAGGTCCAGTTCCTCGACCTGGTCGAGGGCATCACCATGAAGGAAGAAAAGAACCCGGCCACCGGCAAGAAGGAGATCACCGTCCTCGAGCACCGTGACGACCTCTTCCCGCAGGTCCTCATCGTCGATAAGAACGGCGATATGCTGGCGCACTACAACCTGCCGGCCGGCGCCCACCTGATGGTCAAGGACGGCCGCAAGGTTTCCGCCGGTGACACCCTGGCCCGAACGCCGCGGCAGAGCGCGCGTACCAAGGACATCACCGGTGGTCTGCCCCGCGTTGCCGAGTTGTTTGAGGCCCGCAAGCCGAAAGACGCGGCGGAAATCGCCAAGATCGACGGTCGCGTCGAAATGAGCAAGCCGGAGAAGGGCAAACGCCGTCTGATTATCCGTGATCCGGAGACCGACAGCGTCGAGGAGCACACCATCCCCGCCAGCAAGCACATCGTGGTTTACGACGGCGACTTCGTCCACAAGGGCCAGCCGTTGACCGGCGGCGCCGTGGTGCCGCAGGAGATCCTTGAGGTCTGCGGTCCCCAGGATCTGCAGGAGTACCTGGTGAATGAAATCCAGGAAGTCTACCGCCTGCAGGGTGTCGAAATCAACGACAAGCATATCGAGGTGATCGTACGTCAGATGCTGCAGAAAGTGCGCATCCTGGATCCGGGCGACACCGCGTTGCTGTATGGCGAGCAGGTCGAGCGCCAGCTCTTCCTCGACGAAAACGCCAAGACCCTGGCCGAAGGCGGCAAGCCGGCGGAAGCCCAGCCGATTCTCCTTGGTATTACCAAGGCGTCGCTGGAAACCGACAGCTTCATCTCCGCCGCGTCCTTCCAGGACACAACCCGAATTCTCACCGATGCCGCCACCTTGGGCAAGATTGACGAGCTCAACGGCTTCAAGGAAAACGTGATCATGGGTCACCTGATCCCGGCCGGTACCGGATACAAGAAACACCGCAATTTTACGCTCAAAAAGCTCGGCCGCGAGGTCGTTCCGAGTCTGGATGACGTGGTGGAAGCCAAGCCCCAGCAAAAGGCCCAGAATGCCCATGCTCAGGCCCTCGCCGGCCTCGGGCTGGACGCCCCGCCGGAGGAGTAAAACAACGGCTGGATTTTGAGCCTGTGGAATTTTTTCCCTGAGGCTTGACATGGATCGGCTCAGCACTATTGTACGAGCCCCTTTTGCACATTTGCGTAATGGAGTCATCGAAACGATGCCAACAGTCAATCAGCTGGTTCGTAAGGGCCGGAAGAAAAAGAAGTACAAGAGCAAGTCTCGCGCATTGATGCGTTGTCCCCAACGCCAGGGCGTCTGCTTGCAGGTGACGACCCGCACGCCGAAGAAACCAAACTCGGCCATGCGTAAGGTCGCCAGGGTCCGCCTGACCAACGGTCAGGAAGTTACCGCCTACATCGGCGGCGAAGGCCACAACCTGCAGGAACACTCGATCGTCGTGGTGCGTGGCGGGCGGGTCCCGGATCTGCCGGGCGTACGCTATCATGTGGTGCGTGGTGTCCGTGACTCCCTCGGCGTCGACAGCCGGCGTCAAGGGCGGTCGAAATACGGCAACAAAAAGCCGAAGGGCTGAGCACACAGCGTCCCAAATCACACTCGTGATGAGTAATCGCTGTCGGGTACATGAACTTCTGATCATGTCCGGCAGCGATTATGATTTAAAAGTTTCAGCAACCAGAAGCAAAGAGTCGAGAACATGAGACGACGTAAAGCCGCTCGACGGCAATTGACGCCTGACGTCAAGTACAACAGCGAGTTGGTCGCTTACCTGATCAACATCGTCATGACCCGTGGCAAGAAATCGACCGCCCAGTCTCTCGTCTACGGCGCGTTTGAGACGATCCGGGAACGGACCAAGCAGGACCCGCTTGAGGTCTTCCTGCAGGCCCTGGAAAACGCCAAACCGCAAGTTGAAGTCAAGAGTCGCCGCGTCGGTGGTGCCAACTACCAGGTCCCGGTCGAAGTGGCCGCGGAACGCCAGGTCGGCATCGCCCTGCGCTGGATGGTTAATTTCGCCCGCGAACGCAAGGGCAAGCCGATGGGCGAAGCCCTCGCCGGTGAAATCCTGGACGCGTTCAACAGCACCGGGTCCGTGGTCAAGAAGAAGGAAGATACCCACCGTATGGCGGCGGCGAATAAGGCGTTCGCCCACTACCGCTGGTAAAACGCCTTCGCTGGGCTGAGGATCCCGTTCGCAACGCGGCTGCCGCGTCTTACCCCCGGCGGGGGAGGGCGGCAGCCTCGCCGAGTATATAAGAAGGTCCTGAGAAGTGAACTTCATGAGTACATTTGCAGAGCACGAGTATGAAGAGGCAGCCGGCCGCAGGGTCCCCCTTGCCGCCGTGCGCAATATCGGTATCATGGCCCATATTGACGCCGGCAAGACCACCTGCACCGAACGCGTGCTCTATTGTACCGGCGTCAGCTACAAAGTCGGTGAAGTTCATGAAGGCACCGCCGTCATGGACTGGATGGAACAGGAACAGGAGCGGGGTATCACCATTACCAGCGCCGCCACCACCTGCTACTGGAACGACCACCGGATCAATATCATTGATACTCCGGGTCATGTTGATTTCACCGCCGAAGTGGAACGGTCGTTGCGGGTACTGGACGGGGCTGTTGCCATTTTCTGTGCCGTCGGCGGCGTCCAGCCCCAGTCCGAAACCGTCTGGCGCCAAGCCAAAAAATACAACGTTCCCGTCGTCGCGTTCGTCAATAAGATGGACCGCGTCGGCGCTGATTTTCAGAAAGTCGTGGACGACATCATTGACAACCTGGATGCAACGGCAGTGCCGCTGCAGGTCCCGATCGGCGCTGAAGACCAATTCGAAGGCGTGGTTGACGTCATCAGTCGCAAGGCCCTCTATTTTGAAGGCGAGCACGGTGAGAAGATGGTTGAGAAACCGATTCCCGCCGAGCTCCGGGATGATGCCGAACTGGCCTTTGCCCACATGGTCGAATGCCTGGCCGAGTACGACGAAGTCATCGAGGTCAAGTACCTTGAGGATCAGACACCCACGTCCGAGGAGATCCATGCCGCGATCCGCCGCTGTGTCCTGGCCAACGATATTGTTCCCGTGCTCTGCGGCGCCGCCTTCAAGAACAAAGGCGTGCAGCCGTTGCTGGATGCCGTTTGCGGCTATCTGCCGTCGCCGATCGACAGTTGGGACGTGGAAGGGGCTGACCCGGATTCCGGCCACCCGATGACGCGTCATGTCGGCGATTTTCAGCCGTTCAGTGCGTTGGCGTTCAAGGTCATGACCGACGCCTATATGGGCAAGCTCGTCTATTTCCGCGTCTATTCCGGCACCCTCGAGAAGGGTATGCGAGTCTATAACCCGCGGACCACCCGCGTGGAGCGGGTCAGCCGGCTGGTCCAGATGCATTCCAACAGCCGCGAAGACCTGGACAGTGTGTTCTCAGGCGACATTGTCGCCTGCGTCGGCCTCAAGGAGTTCGCCACGGGCGACACCATGTGCATCAAGGAAAGCCCGATCGTGCTGGAATCCATGGAGTTCCCCGAACCCGTGATTTCGATGGCGATCGAGCCGAAGACCAATGCCGACCGCGACAAGCTTTACGAATCCCTCGGCCGTCTGGCGGACGAGGATCCGACCTTCCAGACGCGGACCGATCAGGAAACCGGCCAGACAATCATCTCCGGCATGGGCGAACTGCACCTTGAGATCATTCGCGACCGTCTGTTGCGGGAGTTCAGTGTCGGCGCCAACTGCGGCGCGCCGCAGGTTGCCTATCGCGAAGCCATCTGCAAGCCGGCCGACGCCAATTCGAAGTTTGTGCGGCAGAGCGGCGGCCACGGTCAGTACGGGCATGTGGTCATCCACATGGAGCCGCAAGATGAGGGTCATGGCCTGACCATCGAGGACAAAGTCACCGGCGGCCGCATCCCGCGAGAATTCATCCCGGCGGTGGAAAAGGGCCTGCGTGAAGCCGCCCAGACCGGCATCCTGCTGGGCAACCCGGTCGTCGACCTGCACATCGACATCCTCGACGGCTCCCATCACCCGGTGGATTCCAGCGAGCTCGCGTTCTCGATTGCCGCGTCCATGGCATTCAAAGAAGCCGCCCGCCAGGCCGGTATGAAGATTCTGGAGCCGATCATGAACGTCGAAGTGACTACTCCCGAGGAACACATGGGCGACGTGATCAGTGACATTTCCAGCCGTCGCGGCCAGGTGACTGAGGTCATTACCCAGTCCGACGCCGCGCGGGTTCGGGCAAACGTCCCGCTGGAAACGCTGTTCGGCTATACCACGTCCCTGCGGTCGCTGACCCGCGGACGTGCCACACACTCGATGGAACCGTCCCATTTCGAACCGGTTCCGGCGGCTGTGCAGGAAGAGATTTTGGCACATAACTAAGGACAACCAAATGAATCAGCAGACTATTCGCATTAAGCTCCAGTCCTATGATCATCGGGTACTGGACAAATCCGTGAAGGAGATTGTGAATACGGCGCGCAGCACTGGCGCTCGCGTGGCCGGTCCAATCCCCCTGCCGACCCGGATTGAGCGGTATACGGTCAACCGTTCGCCGTTCGTCAACAAGAAGGCGATGGATCAATTCGAGATCCGCACGCATAAACGCTTGCTGGATATCGTCAATCCCACCGCCAATACCGTTGACGACCTGAAGAAGTTGAACCTGCCCGCTGGTGTCGACATCAGCATTAAGATTTAGCGCCCAGGAGTAGTGGAAATGAAGGGACTCATTGGTAAAAAACTGGGTATGACCAGGGTCTTCAACGAGGACGGCAACGCTGTCCCCGTTACGGTTGTTGAGGCCGGGCCCTGCACGGTTTTACAGGTGCGGACACGGGAGCGCAACGGCTATTCCGCCGTCCAGCTGGGCTTCGGCTCGCGGCGTTCGAAAAACGTGCCGAAACCGGTCATCGGCCAGCTTAAGGCCGCCAAACGCGACCAGAATCCGCCGGCTGTGATCCGTGAGATCCGGCTCGACAGCGACCCGGAGCAGGCCGTTGGTGACCAGCTGGGCGTCGATTCGTTCGAGGCCAGCGAATACGTCGACGTTGTCGGCGTGACCAAGGGCCGCGGTTTTCAAGGCGTTGTTCGCCGCTACAATTTCGGCGGCGGCCGTGCCAGCCACGGTGGTGACTGGATGCGGCGCCCCGGTTCGATCGGTATGTGCGAATTCCCCGGTAAGGTCTACAAGGGCCGCAAAATGCCCGGTCAGATGGGCAACGTGCGGCGTACCGTGCAGAATCTGCAGGTCGTCGGCGTCCGCAAGGACGACAACGTGCTGCTGATCAAAGGCGGAATTCCCGGTCCGAACGGCCGGCACGTCATTGTCAAGCAATCGACCAAGAAGGGGACACCGAAGAAATGACGACCCTGAATGTAAAAAACAGCACCGGCGCCGCTGCCGGCGAGCTGCAGATTGACGACGCCTGGCTCGTTCGGGACAAGGGCGAGCAGGCCGTCCACGATACGGTGGTTTCCTACCTCGCCGCGCAGCGGGCGAACACCGCCCGGGCGAAGAATCGGACGAAGGTTCGCGGCGGCGGCGCCAAGCCGTACCGCCAGAAGGGCACCGGGCATGCCCGGGCCGGCAGCAACCGCAGTCCGATCTGGCGCGGCGGCGGCGTGATTTTCGGTCCGACCAAACGAAACTACGGCAAGAAGGTCAACAAAAAGGTCCGGCAACTCGCGCTGCGTCGTGCGTTCACCGAACGCGTTGACGCCGGCGACGTCATCCTGGTTGACAAAATTGAACTGGCCGAGCCGAAGACCAAGGACCTGGTGCAGATTCTCAAGGCCCTCGATGCCGGGGATAATGTCCTCATTGTCGACGCCGAGATCCCCAGCCAGCTCCTCCTCAGCGCCCGCAATATGCAGAAGACGGATACGGCGGCGGCCCGCGAAGTGAACGTGTACCAGCTCCTGCTGCACCGCAAGGTGGTCATCACCGGCGCCGGCATGGAAGCCCTGGGTGCCAGGCTGAGCTAGGAGAGCCCAAATGGAATCGCATAAAGTTATCAAGACCGTCCGCGTTACCGAGAAGGCACAGCACTTGACCGGCGACGATCAGTACACCTTTGTTGTGCATCCGGACGCCACCAAGCTGCAGATTAAGCGCGCGGTCAAGGAACTCTTCGACCGTGACGTCAAAGCTGTGAACGTTATCAATGTTCGCGGTAAGAGCGGCCGCCGTACACGTTACGGCACCGGTCGGAAATCCGACTGGAAGAAGGCCGTCGTGACTCTCAAGGAAGGGCAGGAGCCCTTAGAGCTGTTCTAACTGGAGAAGCCTGAAGATGCCTCAGAAAACCTACAAGCCAAGAACGCCATCGCTGCGGCACATAAACATTTCCGACTTCTCCGACGTGACTCGGGCGAAGCCGGAAAAGGCGCTGACCCGCGGCAAGAAGAGCACCGGCGGCCGCAACAACCGCGGCCGGGTGACGACTCGCTTCCGTGGCGGCGGCCACAAGCGCCGCGTCCGCATGGTTGATTTCAAGCGTGACAAAGCCGATGTCCCCGCCAAAGTCGCTGCCGTCGAGTACGATCCGAATCGCAACGCCCGGCTGGCACTGCTCAACTATGTTGACGGCGAAAAACGCTATATCATCTGTCCCGTCGGCCTGAAGGTCGGCGACACCGTGATGAGCGGCCACAAGGCCGAGCTGAAGCCCGGCAACGCGCGGCAACTGGCCGATATCCCCGACGGTATGGCCATTCACAACATCGAGCTCGAGCCGGGACGCGGCGGCGTCATGGTCCGGGCCGCCGGGCAGCAGGCTATCCTGCGCGCCAAGGAAGGCGACTACGCCCAGGTGCGGCTGCCGAGCGGCGAGATCCGGATGGTCCACTTGCGCTGCATGGCGACCATCGGCCAGGTCGGCAATGTCGACAATATGAATGTCAAGCTGGGGAAAGCCGGCAAGAAACGCCATCGCGGCCGCCGGCCGCACGTGCGCGGCGTTGCCATGAACCCGGTGGACCACCCCATGGGCGGCGGCGAAGGCCGTTCCAGCGGCGGCGGGCACCCCTGTTCCCCCTGGGGACAACTGGCCAAGGGCTACCGCACCCGCAAGAAGCGGAAGCCGTCGAACAAGTTCATTGTTGAACGGAGGAAGAAATAGTGTCCAGGTCAATCAAAAAAGGACCCTTCGTTGACGAGCACCTGCAGAAGAAAGTCGACGCGATGAATTCCAGTAATCGCAAGCGTCCGATCAAAACCTGGTCGCGCCGCTCGATGATTCTGCCCGACTTCGTTGGTCACACCTTCGAAGTGCACAACGGCAAAGTGTTTGTCAAAGTGTTTGTCACGGAGAACATGGTCGGCCACCGCCTCGGCGAGTTCGCTCCCACCCGGACGTTCCGCGGCCACGGCGCCATTTCCGGTAAGACCATCCGCTAAGAGCGCTTCGCTCTTTCCGATATACCTTCAAGGACCTCCTGAGGTCGCCTGTAACCTGCAGGCCGCAACCTCAGGTGGTCCTTTTTTGTGGTTGGCAAGGCGGACCTCCGCGAGCGTCAATTGAGCCAACAGGCCTCTAGAAGGCATCGAAGGGTACCGGGGCTTGACTATAGCCGACGACGATCGACCACAGTCGATCAGGGAGGTCCTTCGGACTTGTGAGGAACGGCTTATTTGCCCCCGTGTACATCATTTGGCCGCTTCGTGGGGCATAAGGCGGGTCGGGCCCTTCCGGCCGGAATCGCGCCGCAAGGCGAAAGTTTTTCGGGGCGGATGTGTCGCGCTTTGAAACAGCGGATTTCGGGGCTGACGCCTCCGGTACATTGCCGCCTGACGGGCGGAACCCAATCATCATCATTTGTAGCCTGTGTCGCGAACGAATACGACATGGCCAGATACGCCCTGGGGGGGCGGGTCTGCCAGATGCAGCATCCCTTTTATGCTGTCAACATAACCGCAACAGCAGCATTCCGGATTACTGTTGGCCGGCATTATTGCCGGCCTCCTGTGCCTGTTTCCTGCGGCATTGCCACCCGTTTCGCCTGAACCACAAACAAAACGGCCGCAACTGTTTAAGGTTGCGGCCGTGAAAGGTCTTGAGAGGGTAGGGGAGCTACTCTTTGCTCTCCTCTCCCTCAGCAGCGTCTTCCGCCAGCTCTTCGTCAGCGGCTGTTCCTTCAGCAGCGGCTTCGGCCTCTTCGACCTCGGCAGCGGTTTCTTCCGCTTCCTCGGCGGTTTCTTCAGCAGCGGCTTCGGCCTCTTCCGCGGTGGCTTCGGCTTCTACTTCTTTCTCAGCTTCCTCGACCTTGTCCTTCGTGGCGGGCTTCTTGTTGGCGAGGGTGTCATCGACCCACGCCAGAAGGCACATCTCGGCGGCGTCGCCGCGGCGGGGACCGGTCCGAATGATGCGGGTGTAGCCGCCTTCGCGGTCCAGGTAGCGGGGAGCCACGTCGCTGAACAGTCGAGCGACGGCGTCTTTGTCGCCGAGTTTGGCGATGGCCTGCCGGCGATGATGAAGCGTCCCCTTCTTACCAAGGGTCACCATCTTCTCGGCCAGGCGCCGGGTTTCCTTGGCCTTGACCACGGTCGTCTCAATCTGATCTTCGTAGATCAGACTGCAGACCTGGTTGGCCAGCATACTGCGTACATGGTCGGGCCGACGGCCGACCTTAAACTGCCGTTTTCGATGGCGCATTGTCTTTATCCACCGCTTCGCATTTTTTCCAGTTGCTTCTCAAAGGCGATGCGAACCTCTTCCTTGACCTCATAGCCGAGATGCAGGTTCATTTCACCCAGCTTCTCTTTCAGCTCGTTCAAGGATTTCTGGCCGAAGTTCCGATACTTCATCATCTCGCCTTCCGTACGTTGAACCAAGTCGCCGACATAGCGGATGTTGGCGTTGTTCAAACAGTTCTGGGCGCGCACGGACAGTTCCAGGTCGACGACGTTCTTAAGCAGCTTATTGAGCAGCTCCTCGTCCTCCGCGCTGGTGATCAGGCGGGTCGGGTCGTCGTCGTCCTCACCGTCGAGGCCGGTGAACACGGAAACGTGTTGGGCCAGGATCTGGGAGGCCTGCTTGACGGCGTCGGTCGGGGTAATGCGACCGTCGGTCCAGAGCTCGACTTCGAGGCTGTCGTAGTCGGTGCGTTGGCCGACACGACAGTCGGCGACATGGTAGGCCACGCGCCGGACCGGGCTGAACAGGCAATCGATCGGAATGACACCGATCGGCTGTTCTTCGGTCTTATTGTCTTCGGCGGAGCGATAACCGCGGCCGCGATCAATTTCGAGCTCAATGCACAGCTCGCGTTCTTTGTCGAGCGTACAGAGGTACTGTTCCGGGTTGAGGCAGGTCGTGACGCCGTCGGTTTCGATATCTCCGGCAGTCACTTCGCCGTTCTTCTTGACGCGCAGTTCGAGGGTTCGCGGCAGATCGCCGGAGCACTCGAACAAAACCTTCTTGAAATTCAGGACGATGTCCGTCACGTCCTCGACCACGTTGGGAATCGAGCTGAACTCATGCGGGACACCATCGATCTTGATCGACGACACGGACACGCCTTCCAGCGATGACAGCAGAACACGGCGCAGGGCATTGCCCAAGGTGTTCCCAAAGCCCTTTTCCAGCGGCTCGGCAATGAATCGGCCATAGGTGTCAGTGCTGGACTCCTCGTCCAGAGCGACCCGTTGCGGCATTGCAAATGTTGCCATTTCCGGCATTGGGGGGACCTCCACTATTTACAAAAACAAGACCTTCGATCGCGTCGCAGCTCCGAAGGGGTCGACGACTTCTTACTACTTCGAGTACAATTCAACCACAAGCTGCTCGTTTGCCACGGTCTGGATCTCTTCGCGCAGCGGCAGCCTGACGACCTCGCCCTTGAGGTTGTCACCGTCGACGGTCAGCCAATCCACAGCGGGGCGGCTGGCGTTCTCTTCGACGTAGCGGTTCACCAGGGCCTGGGAGCGGGAGGAATCCTTGACGGTGATCACATCCCCTTCCCGGACTTGGTACGACGGAACATTGACACGGCGGTTGTTGACCTTGAGGTGGCCGTGCAGGACGAGCTGGCGGGCCTGGTCGCGGGTGGCCGCCCAACGGAGGCGGAACACGACGTTGTCCAAGCGGGATTCCAGCAGGATCAGGAGATTGTCGCCCGTGATTCCTTTCTGGGCCAGGGCGCGGCGGAATACATGGCGGAACTCCTTCTCGCGCAAGCCGTAAGCATATTTCAGCTTCTGCTTCTCGACCAGCTGCTGGCCGTATTCCGACGTCTTCCGACGGCGTTGCTTCGGGCCGTGATCGCCGGGCGGCGTCGGGCGCTTCGCCAGCAAGCGGTCGTATTTCGGATTGCCGTAAATGTTAATTCCGAACCGACGGCAGACTTTTCCTTTCGGTCCTCTGAATCTGGACATGCGATCAGATCTCCAATAATTTCCTGAAACGGTTAGACGCGGCGGCGCTTCGGCGGCCGGCAGCCATTATGCGGAACGGGGGTGACGTCGCGCAGGACCGTCACATCCAGTCCGGCGGCGACTATGCCGCGGACGGCGGATTCACGGCCGGCGCCCGGGCCTTTGATCCGGACTTCGACTTCGGTCATGCCGTAGGACATGGCGCGCTTGGCAGCTTCCGCAGCGACGGTTTGTGCGGCATAGGACGTGCTCTTGCGGGAGCCGCGGAAGCCGATTTTACCGCCGGATGACCAGGCAACAACGTTGCCGGCAGTATCGCTGATGGATACTTTCGTATTATTAAAGGTCGCATGAACATGGACAATGCCGCGGGACACGCGGGAAATCTGGCGCTTGCCCTTCTTGCGATCCTTGATGGGCTGAAGAACGATATTGCTGATATCATCGCCAAGAACGTCATCTGGCATGGTATGGGATCCTCGTGATTAGGTTTCAGTCGCCCGGGTCAGCTTACGTGCGACTTTGTCGCGGATGGCGCCGACGGTCTGGCGCTTGCCCTTCCGCTGACGCGCATTGGTTTTGGTGCGCTGCCCGCGCACGGGCAGGCCGCGCTTATGCCGGATGCCGCGGTAGCAGTTGATGGTCTGCAGCCGGCGAATGTCCTGCTGGATCTGCCGTTTCAGATCACCTTCGACCTGGTAGTGGTTCTGGATGTCGGTGGCGATGGCCGCCACTTCGGCATCCTTCAATTCATTCACCCGGATCTCCGGGTCCAGGTTCAGACGCTGGCAGATATCGCCGGCACGCTTCGGGCCGATACCATAGATATAGCGCAGCGAAACCTTCAGTTTCTTTCGGTCTGGAATGTCAACACCAACGATACGCGGCATGTATTCCTCCAAGATCAGTTAGACGACGCAAATTGGCACAGGCCGGACGTCAGCCCTGGCGTTGTTTGTGTTTGGGATCTCGACAGATCACCCGAACAACACCATGCCGCTTGATAATCCGGCAGTTGACGCAACGTCGCTTGACGGAAGCCTGTACTTTCATGATTTCCTTAACTCCAAACGCACAAAAACACAATTGGCCCGGCCGTGGTGGCGACCAGGCACAAAACTATGGGAATCAGGCACAAAACGAGCCTACTCCGCAGAGAAAAGAGCCAATACTATAGCGCAGCCAGATGATATGCAAGGTCAAACAAGGGAAAAATTTCCGCTTTTTTCGACCTATCCCTTGCGATAGACGATCCGACCCTTGGTCAGATCGTATGGGGACATCTCCAGCGTCACGACGTCACCCGGCAGAATCCGGATGAAATGGAGCCGCATTTTGCCGCTGATGTGTGCCAGAACTTCATGTTCATTAGGAAGTTCCACGCGAAACATCGTATTCGGCAAGAGCTCTTTGACAACGCCGTCAACGCGTATGCTGTCTTCCGCCATACAGGCTCTCCCTGTGGTTTCCAGTTGTCGGGCTGCCCGGCAGGGGCGCCGGTCAGCAGCCCGGCGGGCCCGGTTCGTTTCCGGCCGCGGCCGAAGGGCCGCGGATCTGAGGCGCCGCTTCAGCGCCTCAGTAAAGCTGTTGTAAAATCAGAGCGTGGCCAGGACTTCCTTGAGCTTGGCCACATTGTCGTCCTTGTCGCCGCTGGCGTCGACGCGCTTGAGCTGGCCCCGATCCTCGTAATAGGCGATCAGGGGGGCTGTCTGGTCAGCGTAGACCTTGAGGCGGTTGCGAACCGTTTCCTCGCTGTCGTCGGTGCGTTGGTACAATTCGCCGCCGCACTTGTCGCAGATACCGTCCTTCGCGGGCGGCATGAACATCAGATGGAAAATGGCGCCGCATTGCTTGCACATGCGTCGGCCGGTCAGGCGTTTGATGATGATGTCTTCATCGGCCTCGAGCAGGATCGCCGCGTCCAGCGTCAAATTCAATTTGGCCATGGTCTCGGTGAGACAGTCGGCCTGGTTCAGCGTCCGCGGAAACCCGTCCAGGATGACGCCGGCGGCAGTTTCTTTATTGTCCTGAAGGAAATTGCCGACGATGCTGACGACGACGTCGTCGGGTGCGAATTCGCCCTTTTCGACGCATTCCTGGACCTTCTTGCCGAGTTCCGTGCCTTTGGCGATTTCATCGCGCAGCACCTGGCCGGTGGACAACTGCAGGTAGCCGCCGTCTTTGGAAATCGCTTCGGCCAGCGTGCCTTTGCCGACGCCCGGAGGGCCGAGGAAAATCAATGTCTGCATCTCAAAAACTCCTGTTTGGGTCCATCAGAATGATCGCCGGGATTGCGGGCCGCAACGATCCGCGCCGGTGCAAACCGGTGCAGAATCCAGGATTTGACCGGTAAGTGAGGGGAGAATATACCAAGATCAGGAATGAAGTCAACAGCACAATCTGAACTTAGATTGAGCTTGCGATACCGTATTCTGCGCGGTATTCGGCGATTCGTTCAAGCATGGCTTCGTCCAGGCGGATCCGGCCGACTGCGTCGGGTCGACTGAGGTAGGCGACGATTTCGTCCAGGGTCACAATGGCGAATGCGGGCATGTTGAAATCCGTCTGGATTTCCTGGAGCGCTGATTGCTCGCCGCGGCCCTTTTCCATGCGGTCCACCGAGATGACGAGCCCGGCCAGCCGGATGTCGCCGGCGCCCTGCAGCAGCGGCACGGATTCCCGCACCGAGGTGCCGGCCGTGATGACGTCCTCGATGATCACCACACGTTCGCCGCCCTTGTATTTTTGGCCGACAAACACGCCCCCCTCGCCGTGGTCTTTGACTTCCTTGCGGTTGAACGTGTAACTGACATTCTTCTGAAACTGCTGGTATAACGCCCCGGCGGTGACGCTGGCCAGCGGAATTCCCTTGTAGGCAGGGCCGTACAGGTTGTCGAAGGCGCCGTTGAGGTTGTCCATCAACGCGCGGGCGTAGAACGCGCCCAGCCGGGAAACGGCGTAGCCGTTGTTGAAGTTGCCGCTGTTGACGAAGTACGGCGTGCGGCGACCGCTCTTGGTGGTGAAATCACCGAAAGTCAGTACGCCGCACTCCAGCATCAGGTCGATAAACGCCTGCTTGTAGTCTGCGATGTCGGTCATGCAATTCGATTACTTGGCGGGGATGATAAGCCGCTCGCCGATTTTTAAGACGTGGTCGCGACTGTGTCCGTTGGCCGCCATCAGATTGTCGGTCGTCACCCCGTATCTCCGGGCGATCGTCCAGTAGCTCTCGCCGCGTGTGACTTTGTGCACCACCGGATCGGGTTCCGGGGGCGGCGTCGGCGGGGTGAGCTGTTCTGACGTGGCCCCCGTCTGCATCAAGGTGTAATCCTGTGTTTCGGATGGAACGACTCCCTCCTTTGAGTCATTCCCGGCGCGCGTGAAATGATACGCGCCGAACACCAACAGAGCGGCAAACAGGTGGACTAGCGTCACGACGACCACGCACTTCAAGAAGCGCATAGTCATGTGAGTTCCCTTAGCCTCCTAGTAGTTTTCGTTGCCTCCTAAAAACGACGTCTTACCATGAGACATCGTCAAGCGCACTGCAAATAAAAGTCCGGAATTTCCGCCAGAAAATCAGGCTGATTCAGCAAGCCGCACGCTGGAGGGGCCGGCAGCGTTGTCCGGCCCGGCCGCATAGCGTCGAAAATCCGCGGTTCCGGAAGCCGGCGGCTCCGCTGCTGAACCGGAAAGGACAAGAGGCCGGACCGTTTTGTGCATTGCGGCAGTTGCCGAATGCGGTCAGATTCAACTTCATCAACCCCAAACTATGGAGTGCTGCAATGAATGCAAAGAAGATCCCGGTTATCCTCGATACCGACATCGGCGGCGACATTGACGACACCTGGGCCCTGGCCATGATGTTAAAGCGGCCGGAACTCGACGTGAAACTGATCTGCTCCGATACCGCGAACACCGAATACCGGTCCGGCCTGATTGCGAAGTTGCTGGAGGTCGCCGGCCGCACCGATATCCCGGTCGGCGTCGGGCTGAAGCAGGAGCCGCGGCCGCAGAATCAGGCGGCCTGGCTCAACGGCTATGACCTGACCGCTTACCCCGGCGTCGTTTATTACGATGGCGTTCAGGCGATCATCGATACGATCATGAACGCACCGGAACCGATCACGCTGATTTGTATCGGTCCGGTGCCGAATATCGCTGAGGCCTTACGCCGAACTCCGGAGATTGCCGGCCGGGCGCATTTCGTCGGTATGCACGGCAGTATCCGCAAGCAGCACCACGGCAAGCCCGGAGCCATTGCCGAGTGGAACGTCGTGGCCGACGCCAAGTCCTGTCGGGAAGTCTTTGCCGCGCCCTGGCTGAGTCGAACGATCACGCCGCTGGATACCTGCGGCGTTGTGCAGCTCACCGGCGGGCATTACCGGCGGGCGGCGAATTGCGACGAGAAATTGCAGCAGGCCGTGATCGAGAATTACCACGTCTGGATCAAGAACGTTAACTGGTTTCAAGGCGATGTGCTGACGCAGAGCTCGATCCTGTTCGATACTGTCGCCATTCATCTCGCCTGCTCCCAGGACTTCCTCGAAATGCGGCCGATGAAGATTGCCGTGACCGACGACGGCATGACCGTCGAAGACCCGAACGGCGTTGAGATGAATGTGGCCATCGCCTGGAAGGACCTGAACGGCTATTACGACCACCTTGTCGATACTCTGGAGCAGGACGTCGTGCGATGAATGTCAGGGAACGCTTTCATGCGGTGATGAACTATGGAGAAGTAGACCGGTTGCCGGTCTATTTCTTCGGCACGTGGCCGGAAACGAAGGTCCGTTGGGTCGAGGAGGGTTTTGATGGTTCGGTGAAGCACGGCAGTTCGGGTGGGCCGCAACTGGCATCGATGGACACCGATTGGGAGATGAATCCCTGCGGTACCGGGCAGATCTGGGACAACCAGGGGCTGCTGCGGGCCGGACCGATCGGTGACTTGGAGTCGACCGTTCTGGAGGAGACCGATGACTGCCGCGTTGTTCGTACATCGCTTGGCGGCGTGGTCAAGCACGGCAAACACGGCAGTTCCATTCCACAGCATCTTGAGCCGGACCTGAAACCGACCCGCACGGATTGGGAACGCTTCAAAAGCTATCTCAACCCGGGCGACGAATGCCGCTGGCTGGACGGCTGGCAGGAACGTGCGGAAAACCTTCGGCAGCGCGACCATGCCACCTGCTTTCTGGCCGGGAGTTTGTTCGGGCATTTGCGCGATTGGCTCGGCGTCGAAGCAATGTCTTACCTGCCTTACGACGACCCGCAGCTATACGCAGAGATGATCGGGTTTATGGCGGACTTCTCGATCCGGCTGAACACCCAACTGCTGCGGCATATTGACTTCGATTTTGCCTACTTCCACGAAGACTGCTGTTTCAATACGGGGCCGCTGCTGTCGCCCAAGCTCTACCGCGAGTTCTATCATCAGCATTATGTCCGTATGATCGCGGCTTACCGCGAACTGGGGGTGCCTTGGATGCTGATGGATTCCGACGGCAAGGTAGATGACCTGCTCCCTCTTTGGCTGGAGTCAGGCTTTGACATACTCTTCCCTGTTGAGGTCGGCACCTGGAAGGCGAACCCCGTGACATTCCGGCGGCAATATGGGAAACGGCTGCGGATGATGGGCGGCGTCGATAAACACGTCATCTCGGAAGGTGAAGCCGCGATTCGCGCCGAGCTCGAGCCGTTGCGCGAACTGGCGGCTGACGGCGGGTTCATCCCGCTCCCGGACCATCGCATTCCGCCGAATGTTTCGCTCGACCAGATGGAGCAGTACGTGCGGATCTACAAGGAGGTCTTTGCCGGCGTGCCCGCTGTGGTGCAGCCGAAGGAAGTTGCCCGTCCGCCGTTCCCCGCAGGGGACCGACATGCGTAGCCGCGGGTGACCGTAGAATACCCGGGGGAAGTGACCGAACCGCAGCGTCCCCGAAGCGGGACGAACAGGCGGTTCTCACAGCGCCGCCATTTCTGCGGCATGCGTCTGCAGGAGTTCCTCGACCTGCGCAACTTCCTCGGCCGTCATCTCCCAGTCGCCCGCCGCAATGGCTTCGGCGGTCTGTTCCGGTTTGCGTAGACCGGCAATGGCGGCGGTGACTTCCGGCCGGACCAGCGTCCAGGCCAAGGCCAGCTGGGCCGGAGTGCGGCCGGCAGCTTCGGCGATCTCTGTCAAACCCGTTACCAGCTTCAGATTGACCGATAGCTTTGGCTCGTTGAACATCGGGTCACGCCGGCGATGGTCGTCCGGCGCCAGATTCGCCATGCGTTCCGGTGTAATCTTGCCGGTGAGCAGGCCTTTCTGCATCGGGCTGTAGACGATCGTGCCGATGTTATTGGCGCCGCAGAACGGCAGGATCTCGTCCTCGATGTCCCGTTTCACCAGCGAGTACGGCGGCTGCAATGAAGTGATCGGCATGATCTGCCGGCAGCGTTGCATCTGTTCGACGGAGAAGTTGGAGACGCCGCCGTAGCGGACCTTGCCTTCTTCCACCAACTCGGCGATAGCCCGCCAGCCTTCCTCGATGTCCTCATCCGGGAATGGCCAGTGGATCTGCAGCAGATCAATCACATCCACTCCGAGACGTTGCAGGCTCTGCTCGCATTCCTGCTTGATGCTGTCGGTTTTCAGGATGCTGTACAGCTCATCGCCCTTGGCAAATCGCCCGCACTTGGTCGCGATGATCGGTGTTTCGGACAGACCGGCGAGGGCTTTGCCGACAACTTCTTCGGCATGGCCGATGCCGTAGACCGGCGCGGTGTCAATCCAGTTGACGCCCTGGTCCAATGCCGCCTGAATGGCGGCGATTGAGTCGCTGTCGTCCTGCGGTCCCCAGGATGCTTTCCAGCCGCTGCCGCCGATGGCAAAGGTGCCGATGCCGACGGTTGTTAACTCCAAATCCGAGTTGCCGAGACGCCTTGTGCGCATGATAATCTCCTCCATTAAACCGGTCTTCCACTATAGATGTTCCGGTTACTTCCGCAATATTGGTGAGCGCGGCAACCTGGAGGACCAGGCAATGACAACAGGATCAGGGATTACGCGGGCCTTGGTGGCGTTCGGCGCGATTATCCTGATGGCGGGTTGCAGGACGGTTTCGGTACACGACCATCATACGCCGGCTTCGCTGGAGTCGGCTGTGCACGCCAGTCACAGCGTCGTCATCCGGCGCCGACGGCAGGCGGCTTCCATGTCGCTCGCCGACAAGGCGGCGTACTTTGAACAGCGCGTGGTTCGAAAGATGCCGCCCGGCGTTGCTCTGGTGCCGCGGAGCTATGCCCCCAGTCCCGGCACGTTGGGCCACCTGGAGATGTCCGCCCATTTGCTTTCGGCTCTCGCCTTCAAGTACGCGGTTACCAAAGAACCGCAGACCGCGGAACTGGCGGCACGCATGGTTGCGGGCATCATCGCCATGGACCGGGCAGACGGCTTTGACGGCTATGTGCCGCGGGTGGTTGTTGTGCGGCGAAAAGGCCTGAAGACCGCGGCTGTCACAACACATGCCAATGCCTATGTGCAGCTCTTCTTCGCTTATCTCGTCGCTTATGACCTGATCGGCATCGAACGCCTGCGGACGTTGGTGAGGACCCATCTGCGCGCCATCGCCAAACACCTGTTGCAGCATGATTTTGTTCTGCAAAACGGTGCGGGCGAAACGATGCCGTTCAGCGATATGTCGCCCGGAGGCTGGCGGCTGCAGCGTTCTCAACGCCTGCGGCTCCTCGTGTTCCTGGATGTCTTCGCGCATTGCCTGCCGGCCGACGACGCTGTCGGGCAGGAGGTCCTGCGGTACCGCAAGGAGGTCCTGCGGAAGTATGACTACGAACGCACAATCCAACGCCTGCAGGTCTCCCCGCTCGGGATGAAATGGCCGACGGCGTCGTCCGACTGGTTGAACCTGATGGGGCTCTATTGCGGTATTCGCACTACCGGCGCGGCCTACTGCCGGACCGCATTTGAGACGCTATTCCGCGGTTGTGCCAACCAGCGCAATCCGTTCTTCTCACTACTGTACCTGACGGCCGCCAAACCAAAGAGAACGGAGGCGGCAGAACTGGAGGCGGATGCCGTCTGGTATCTGTCGACGTTCCCCCTGGAGCTGGATGACCGCGAGATCATCAACTCCGTCGACGGCGGCATCATCTGTCGTCCGGGGCCCTACGTGAAACTGCGGCGCGTTCAGGAAAGCATTGCCCCGCTGCCGGTCTATCGCCGGCCGTTGACGTCCTACGAATGGAAGCGCAATCAGCTCCGGGTCGACGGCAACTTCGGCCGCCGGGGCGAGGTCTCGTTCACCGGCGTGGACTTTCTGCAGGCATACTGGCTGTTGCGATACTACCAGCAAACCATGAAGCGTCACCTCTGACGCCGGAACGTGGTGGGGTTTTTCCCGACCACCTGTTTGAAGAGCCGCGAGAAATAGTACGGATTGTCAAAGCCGGCGCGTGCTGCGACCTTCGCCACCGGATCCACCGTCTCACGCAGGAGGTGCTTTGCCTTGTCCAGCCGGACTTCGATGATGTGTTTCATCGGCGACTTGCTGGAGTACTCCTTGAACAGATGCCGCAGATAGTCGTGGCTGACATAGAGCGTCTCGGACAGTTCAGCCACGGTGACGCGGCCTTCGACCTGGCGGATGATCCCCAACGCCTGATCGACCAACTCCTCCTTGCGTGGCTTCGCATTCCCCTCCGCCGCGAGCCGTCGGATGACTCCGACCATCTGCTGGAGGAGCCCTTCGGCGACCAACTCGAAGGAGGGCCTTCGCTCGTTCAGTTCGCGCATCAGGTTCTCGGCGAGGAACCGAACGGCGCCGCCGTGGTCTACGACCAATCCCTGCAACTCCTCGAGGTCGCTGCCCTTCACGCCGAAGCAAAGCGACGACATCGCTGCCGACTCCAGTTGGTCGTGCTCCACCCCGCCGGGTGTAATCGTGATCGACCCCGGGGCCACGTCATACCGCGTACCGTCGATCTCACTGGTGCCCTCGCCGGCAATGTAGTAGACGATCTCCAGCACCGGGTGCGAGTGCATCCGGACATCCACGCGATCCCGGTGAACATGGGTGTTGGCAAATTGCAGATCCATGGTGGGACAATACGCAACAACAAAGCCGCGAGCAAGTCAGCAGCCGTCACGAAACGGAGTGGAGTCAGGCATGCAGAAGAGGACGTGATGTCTTCGTGACCTTATGACGCGGGAGGGTTACTTCAGGCGATCGGCCAGGACCTGGACGATGTGTTTGCCGTCGCGCTGGGTGCCGTGCTCGATCTGGCTGCGGCAGCTGAGGCCGCTGGCGACGACGATCGTGTCCGGGTCGCTGGCGCGGATGGCGGGGAAGAGCTGGAGTTCGCCGACGCGCATGGAGAAGTCGTAGTGTTCGCTCTCGTAGCCGAAGGTCCCGGCCATGCCGCAGCAGCCGCTGGGGATCTCCTGCACATCGAAACCGGGGATGGACTTCAGCACATTCAGTGTCGGGTTGGTGCCGACCTGCGCTTTTTGATGGCAGTGGCCGTGCAGGAGGACCTTGACGCTGCTGTCGTCCCAGTCGAGGTTCAGCTTGCCGGCTTCCAGCAGTTCGTTGAGATACTCGTCGAAGGTCAATGCGACCGTAGCCAGTTTGTCGGCGACCGGGCTGGGGGCGAGGGACGGATGTTCATCGCGAAAGGTCAGGATGCAGCTCGGCTCGAGGCCGAGGATGCGGTAGCCGTCGGCGGCGATGGGGCCGTAGAGTTCCTGGATCTTCTTCGCTTTTTTCTTGGCGCTGTCGAGCATTCCTTTCGAGATGGCCGGCCGGCCGCAGCAGGAGTATTCGGCGACCTTGATGTTGCAGCCGAGGGCTTCGAGCAGTTTGATCGCGGCCTGGCCGATCTCCGGGTAGTTGTACTCGGTGAAGGTGTCGATGAACAACGCAATCTTATCGCCGTCCCCGGACTTCGGGCCGCCGCGTTTCTTGAGCCATTTCGAGAAGCGTTGACGCGCAAACGGCGGGGCCTTTCGTTTTTTCGTGATGCCGACCACCTTGTCCATGACGGCCTTGTTCAGTGAAGTCTCCATGACGAAGTTGGCGATGGGCGCGAACGGCGAGGCCAGGGCGCTGATCTTGTCGATGTTCCCGAAGATGCGGCTGCGCAGCGGGGTGCCGTGCTTTTTCTGGTACTGATAGAGGAATTCCGACTTCATTTTGGCGACGTCGACGAGGGACGGGCAGTCGACCTTGCAGCCTTTGCACTGCAGACAGTACTCCATCACCTTGTACATGCCTTTGCTGGTCAGTTCTTCCTGCGGCAGGCGGCCGTACATGATTGCCTGCACGCTGGTGGCGCGGGCGCGGGTCGAGTGCAGTTCGTCGTTGGTCACGTGGAAGGACGGACACATCAGGCCCTCTTTCTTGCGGCACTCGGCATTGCCGTTGCACATGCCGGCGGACATGGGCAGGCCGCCCTCGAAAGAGAACGCGGTCTCGATTGGGTGGTCCTTGGTCTGCGGATCGACGCGCAGATCTTGCACGGGGCGCGGGCCGTCGAGGATCTTGCCGGGGTTCATCAGGCCGTCCGGGTCGAAGGCGGCCTTGAGATTGCGGAACGCCTGGTAAATCTTTGGGCCGTACATCTTTTCGATAAGCCAGGAGCGCACCAGGCCGTCACCGTGTTCGCCGGACAGCGAGCCGCCGTAGCGGAGGAGCATTTCGGTGACGTCTTCCATCATTTTGACCATCGCGTCCAGGTCGTCCTGCTTGCGCAGGTCGAGCATGGGCCGCAAATGGATGAGGCCGACCCCGGCATGGCCGTAGAAGCCGGCTTCCTTGCCGATGCCCCGGATGTACTCGCGCAACTCACCCATGAACTCGCCGACTTTCTCCGGCGGCACGGCAGAGTCTTCCAGGAAGGCAATGGCCTTTTCATCGCTGCGGCGCGCCAACAGCAGGCCGAGACCGGCTTTGCGCAACTGCCATACATTGGCGATGTCATCCTTCGCAGTCATCCGGACGCGTGAGTAGCCGACCTGGTCCTTCTTGCAGGCGGCTTCGAATTTGTCGAGCTTGCCCGCGACCTCGGCTTCGGATTCACCATCGAATTCGACGACCAACAGGCCTTCGGGATCGCCGTCGAGCCAGTCGAGCTTGCCGCGCATGGCCGGGCTCTCTTTGCCCATGGCCATGATGTGGTCATCCATTAATTCGACGGCGAACGGTGCGTGACTCAGCATGTACGTGACAGTCTTCAGTCCTTCAATCACGTCGGCAAAATGCACCACGGAAACGCCGACCGCGTTCGGGCTCTTCGCGATCTTCACTTTCATCCGGGTGGCGATGCCGAGGGTGCCCTCGGAGCCGCAGACCAGTTTGGCCAGGTTGACTTCGTCGCCCAGCATTTCGTCCAGGCTGTAACCACTGACCCGGCGGTCGATCTTCGGATACCGTTCGCGGATTTCGTCGGCCAGGTCCGTACGAATACGGACCAGGTTGGCGCAGATGCGGCCGAGCGCGGTATCTTCTTCGGCGGTTGCTTCCAGGTCCGCGGCCGTCATGGTGCCAAGTTGAAGGGTCTCGCCGGTGGGCAACAGGAATTCGCACTCGAGGATATTGTCGATGGTCTTGCCGTAGCGCATGGAGTGCGCGCCCGACGAGTTGTTGCCGAGCATACCGCCGATGGTGGCGCGGTTGCCAGTGGACGTGTCCGGTCCAAAACGATAGCCTTCCGCGGCGACTGCTGCGTTCAACTGGTCCTGCACCACGCCGGCCTCGACCACCGCGTATTCTTCGTCATAGTTGATGTCGAGGATCCGATTCTGGAACCGGGCCAGGTCCAGGATCAGGCCTTTGCCGATGCAGCCGCCGGCAATGCCGGTGGCGGCGCCGCGCGGGATGATGGCGATGCTTTCTTCCCGGGCGAAGGCCACGGCCGCTTCCAGGTCGGTCGGCGTTTTCGGGATGACCACAGCGATCGGCTCAATCTGGAAGATCGAGGCGTCCACGCTGTAATGCAGTTTGGTGAAGGGGTCGGCGCGTACTTCGCCGGCGATCTGGTTGTCGAGCTGTTTCAGTTTTGTCTGCATGCGTCCGTTCTCTCAATTGGGGAAGGCTGACTCTACATCCAAACCATGGCCTTGCGAATTGATTGCGGCGAGGAAAGAGGGTATTGTCAGGACCGGCCCGAAGATTTCATGCGATGCGTCGATGCAGCCGGAGATGCTGAAACGTCCGGGCCGGTGCAGGGGGTTGAATTGGTTTGAAATTGTGAAACGCGGGCTATGAAACTCAGACACTATATTCTTACATTTGCCGTCGTCATCTCGAGTGCCTGCAGCTTGGCCGGCGAGCCGTTTCCTCCCGGGTTCTTCAAGTTCCGGAAAGTGATCAACCCGGATCCGAGCTATTACCCGCAACTGTCGCCCAATGAGTTCGCCACGCTGAAACCGGGGCCGGTGTATTACGCCTTCATTCTCGACGCCTGGGCCACGCGTCCAATCCCCAGCAAACCGTACTTCAGCCTGGAGATGCCGCAGTACGTGCCCGACAAGGCCGTGCGGCTGCAGGAGTATGTATTTGAAAACATGCGCAACCCGCTGGAACGGTCCAACACCGCCGCGCAACTGGCGCAGGCCGGGAACAAGACTGCCGCAGAACAACTGCGCCGGGCGCTGAAACGCGAAGCCGATATCGACGCCGCCGCCGATCTCCTGCAGGCCCTGTGTGACATCGATGCCGACGTGCCGGAAAAGGAGTTTGCGCCGTATCTGAAGTCGAAACACAAATACGCGAGGCTGTCGGCCTGGCGGCTCTATGCCGTGCAGGACTATGCGAAACCGCGCGTGTTGCTGGCGCCAATCCGGCGCCAAGGAGATCCGCAGTTGCAGGCGGCTTGCGCCGCGGCCGCGGTCTCTCGTGTCAAGAACACGACGATCGCCGAGTGGACTCCGCTGTTGCAGCACCCGGAACCGCAGGTGCGTGCCGCTGCGGTGCAAGCCGTCCTGGCTTTCCCGCAAGCTTCGGCCCGGCAGCAGCAACTGCTGAAGCTGTGCCGGGATGGCGACGCCCGGGTTCGACTGGCTTTGGCCCGACATTGCCCCGGAAAACTTGGTCTGCCGCTGCTGCAGGCTCTGGCGGAAGATGCCGTAAGCAGCGTCCGGGCGGAAACCGCGAACGCGATTGGCCGGCTGCGCCACCCGCGACTGCTGCCGGTGCTGCTGAAGCTGGCGCAGGACAGACGGCCGAATGTGCGATGGCACGCGGCCCGCAGCTTACGGCAGTTTCCGGGGGCTGACGCTTTCGTCCGTCTGGTCGCCATGGCCGGTGACCGTCGGAGTCCCCTGACTCGGAATGCGGCCGTTGACAGTCTGTCGGCGTTGGCCGGGCGTTTCGATGTCGAGGCGCAGTGCGCCCGGTATCTGGCTCACCGGAATCCCGATATCCGGATGAATCTGTTCCGTGTCCTGGCGGCCATCGGCAGCAGGCGGCACAATCCGAAGCTCCAGCAGCTCCTGCCCGGGGAGAAACGACCGGAAAACATTGCCGCCTGTGTGCAGGCCCTGGTCGCCGGCGGCGCGCAGCCGGCCGAACCGGTGATCATGGCCCTGGCCGAGCACGAAGCGCCGGAGGTCCGCGCTGCCGTTGCGGCGGCGGTCGGGGCACTCGACCTCAAAAGCGGCTATCCGGTGATTGCCGACTATCTGCAGAACGACCCGGTCTATGAAGTGCGGAAAGCGGCGGCGGTGTCGATGGGGCAACTGGCGGATTCACGGTTTGCCAAAGCCATGTTGAGCGTTTTGAAACGGACGAACTACAGCGGCAAGGAGTTCCTGACCGGGCCGGATCGGGCCAACGTCTGCTGGGCCGTCAGCCGCATGCCCAATCCCGGCAGTGCGATTCTCAAGCGATTGAAGGAGTTGATCATGAGAATGGTGATCAAGACGCCGCTGGGTCCCAGCTATGATTCGAATCACGTCCGTGTGTCTGCCGCGTGGGCGCTGGCAACCATCGGCAAACGTACGAACGACAAGAAGGTCTTGAGCACGGCCCGCACAATGATCGGCGTTCTGCGCCGGAACTCCGGCGGCATGGCTGGCCGCGGCCCCCCGGAAGGCCCTGAATTGCGGGCCTACGGCTACCAGGCGGCACAATTTCTGTCGGGCAATCCGATGGAACAGCAGCCCCTGGCGTTGACCGAGTTCAAATTCTCCCTGCGGCCGGCGAAAGAGAAACGTCGTTGACCCTGGAGTGTGGCGGGAGTTGCCTCGCAGATGCCGGCAGACGGCGGAATCCGCTTCCGTTCTTCGCGCTCAGAATCACCGTCTTCATCCCGGCAACCGCAGGGCCGTCACTCGGTCATCCCGGGGGGAAACGACTGTGATGCCGAATGCCCCGCAGCCCGCTTACCGTTCTCCACCCGCGGGCTTGGCAATCTTGCACCATATATGGGCTTCGCGGATGAGCGGCCGATAGACCTCTTCCACGGTTTCTTTGATAATGCCGCCGGTTTCCTTGTCCCGTTTTCTCTTGATCGTCGGGACGACGGCGGGCTTGACTGCGATCGTCACGGTATCGCCTTTGATCTTGCCCTCGAACATCTTTTTCCGGCGCCGACCGTCCCAGATCACCAGGTCCTCGCCGGTGCGGTTTACTTCGAATCCCTTGTTCCGGTCGCCCGCGGCGCCGACAGTCAACTCCTGACCGCCGATGATGAAGGTCAGAACATTGAGCTGCGCGCCCTTCAGCCAGAACTTGAAATCCCCCTGCGGCCGATACTGCAGGGTCCAGGTCTCGTCCTCAAACACACGCAGGCCGAAGCCCTTGCTGGTGCGTTCGCGGTGTTGATCGACGTAGGTTTTAGAAAGTCCGAACATCTCCCCCATCTGCTTTGGGTGGCGGTAGCTGGCGTGCCGGTTGATGCTGGTGCTGTCGAGTTTGGCGAACAACTCGTCTTTCGTCGCTGCCGGTTGGTCTTCGCGCTTCTTCTTGAGGAGTTCTTTGTGTTTGGCGTGCTTCAGTAATTGCAGGGTCCGGCCGACGTGGATCTTCTTCACCTTTGCCCGGGGGACCCAGCCGCTCTTGTTGCTGATGTGAAGGAATTCAACCTTCTTCGTGCTCTGCCGCGTAATCTTGAAGACCCAGATCTTCTTGCCGTTCTCCATCTCGATCACCGCTTCGGCACGGCCATACGGCAAGGGCGACGGCTCATCGCCGGCGGCGACGGAGAGACCGGAAAACAACAGGAACAACAGCAACCATTTCATCTCGCCAAACAACTCCTCTTTGACCACGGGTACATCCACCGGTTGTTTCAGGGACAACGTTGCCGGACAGCGGATTTGCCAGTCCGGATTGTTCGGAGGCCGGATGGGCTCGGCGATGGGACTGGCTGAAACCCGGCGAGGCCTTGCTTCGACGGGTGACATCGAAGCAGACAACGAGCGCAACGGCGGCCCTGTTGGCGCGGCTCTGGAGAATGTCCGGCGGGGAGCGAACGAGTTGAATCGCGCGATCGGCAGTGGAGACTGCTACTGGTCGATGGGAAGGAAGCCGCGGTCGACGTTGAGGATGAGGATGCCCATGGCTGTGCTGTAGGATTTGCCCATGGCCAGCAGCGGGCCGCCGTGGCCCGGCGGGAAGGGGAAGCTGCCGTCGCCGTTCTGGCGTTCACGCAACAGGCGGAGCAGGCGCAGAAAGTATTTGTTGAACGCCTTGGTGTCGTCCCGGCGGGCCCGCCAGAGGGCGCGCACAGCAAAGAAGTTGGTCGTGTAAAAGTGCGGACCATACCAGCGCGGCGGATGCTTCAGCAACCAGTCGCGGCCCATGGCGATCTTCTCTTTGTCGCCGTCGAACAGCACCAGGGTCAGCAACCCGGCGGCGCTGGTGCTCCGGACCGCAAGGCCGTCAGCGCCGACGGCGAAGCCGCCCAATTCGCTGTCTTCTTCCTTCGCCTTCACTTTCTGGCTGGCCAGGACGAAGTCGGTTGCACGGCTGAGGCTGCTTTTGCTGAGCCGCTCCTGATTCAGCTTGTGGGCGTGCAGATGGAAGAGGCACCAGGTTGTCAGCACGCGATCGTTGGTGCTGTTCCTGGCGGTGGGCCGCCAGCCGCCCGTGTACTTGCGATTGCTGCCTTTGTCCTGCGCGTCCAGGGTGTAGCCGAGCGCCTGCTTGGAGCGTTCGTAGAGTTTGCGGTTGCGTTCTTTGTCGGTGAACGTCCCCACAAGCTGGCTTAGCGCCAGGGCGGCAAGGGCGTGATCGGCCATGGGTTCGTCAACGCCGCCGAGGAAGGCGCCGCTGCTGTTGTCGGTCAACCAGATTGCCGCCTTCGTAAGAGCTTCGCCGTAGACTGCATCCGACGGCAGATGACCGGCGGACAGCGTTGCGAGGATAAACAGTGCGGTTACCGCGCGCGGCCGGGCTTCACCGACCTGGCCGCTGTCTTTCTGCTGCTTCACCAGGTAGGCCAGAGCGCGGTCGGTCATGGCCGCGCGCCGTTCCGGGCTGACCGGTTCAGTCGCTCGCAGCAGCGGCGCGAAAAAGAGCAGCAGGGACAGGCAGAACAGTCTCATCGTGCCTTCTCCAGAATGGTGTTGAGATACTGGTAGCAGCGCTCGCGGAACAGTTCCGGCATGGCCTGTTCGCGAGCGCGTTTCAACTCGAGATACAGGTGGCGCGGCAACTTGAGCGTGACGAGATCGTCGTCGGCGCCGATGGCCAGCCCGGCGATGCCGATGTTCTTCTCGGAAGCAGCCGCCTTGCGTCGCGACCATTCCATTTCAGCGACGGCCCAGCGAAGGGCGGAGCGGTCATTGGTTTCACCCTGCAGGGCGTGGGCAACCTGTTCCCGCAATACGTTGCGACTGCGGCGGAAGGCGACCTCTTCGCCGGCGGGCGGCACCAGCGGCTGGGTCAACTCCTGCAGGCGCTCCAGCAACGGCGCCAACTCATCGCGCGGGACGGCGGCCGGCGACTTCGCATACTGCGTCAGCAACTCGGGCAAGGCCTGCAGTCCCTTCGGCAGATCGCCGAGATCGTCCAGGGCCGAGACGAGTCTGGCGTCAACGGGGGGCGGCAGGTCGCGTTCCTCGCGGTGTGCCGCCGACAGTTCGGCCAGCGGCAGCGCGAACGGCTCCCACAGCACCGGTCCGCCTTGGCGGTCGGCCTTGAGATCGGCCAACCGTGTCAGCGGAACCGGTACGGCCTGGGCCAATGCCTTTCGGGTTGTTTCCAGATCCTGGCGGTAATGATGCAGGCGCACCCGGTCCTTGAGTTCCCGGCGGTAGTCATCCGGAGCTGTGCCCGGGCGCGTCAGACCTTCAATTCGGGCCATCAGTGTTGCCAGACTGCGGTAGGTCTTGACCTTGCCGTCCTGTGCCGCTTTGGCCATGGCCGCGTCATCACGCTTGCCGCCGAGGTAGATGTTGGTAATGGGCCGGCCGATATCACTGAAGATATCCTTCTCGGCCTGGCGCAGCAGATGCAGCAACGCGGTCAGGTGGTCCTCAGGCAGGGGGCTGTCGCCGGTCTGCAGACGGCACAGTGTCGACAGATTGAGGCACTGCACAAGGAACAGTTGCTGCACTTTGACGCGTGCATACAACAACGGCAGCGGGCCAAACACGGCGCGTTGGACAGCGTATGGTTTACCGGGATCCGGAACCTGCTGGATCTGCTTGATGACCGTGTTGATGCTGCCGCGGTAGCTGTGCAGTGCGGCGGCCAGCAACGGCTGCCAGTGGCGGGCCAGCGTCTTGGCGGCGGCAACCACGCTCTTGTTCGCGGCCCCCTGCGGCCGTCGTGCCACTGCTGCCGCTGCCGTTGTCCAGCCCTCCAACAGCCGCGTGGTGGCCGACAGCGGCTGGTCGGGCATAACCCAATAGTCAAGGGCGCCGCCGCCTGTTGTGATGGGCGCCGCAACTTTGTGCAGCGGGCTGTCGTCAGGTTCCGCAGCCAGGTGCCGAAGCAGCGCGAACCGCCGCTCCCGCAGTCGCAGCCAGAGCATTTCGGCTTCGGGATCTGTGACCTGGAGTTGTTGGGTGAGCAGTCCGATGCGCAAGTCGTCGGCGAGTCGACGGAACCGATGGGCCGTCATATAGATGGCCGGCATTCGATTGTGAAACGGCGCCGCCGTCGTTGTCGCGGCCGTCGTCCGGCGCTGCAGCAGCCAAGCAATCTGGTAGGTGTAGTCAAGTTCATCCCGGCCTTCATCGTCCATCCGCATCAGCAGTCGAAGCGTGGCGACATCAAGCCAGTGCGGATGACGCCCGGCGGTGGCGGCGTAATCGGTCAGGGACAGGCGCCATTGGTCTTCCGTCGCCGCCAGCGCCGCGCCGGTTGCCGCCAGGGCCTGATTCAGTTTGGCCAGGTGCGGCGGCAAGGCCCGCAACGCCGCCGGCGTCGGGTCACCAGCGGTTGCGGCGACGACAGCCAGAGCAGCTTCGGGGAAACCGGTGATGGACCCTTTGTGGGCCGTCAGGAGGGCCTTCAGCTCTTTGAGCTTTCGGGTTGCTGCCAGGCGGAAGTCATGATCGTTCCAGCGCGCTTCATCGGCCGCTTCCAGATCCCGAGTCAGTACACCGGCAAGGTAACCGGCCAGTTCGAGGTCAAGGAACTCCGCGGCTTGCTTCAGACGCTGTGCCGCGTCTTCCTGTTGCTTGACAACACCGGCCATGTCGGTCTGGAGCCGGGCCAGGGCGGCTTTCGGATTGTCGGCAGCCAACGCCGCCGCAAAACGCTGCGCCAATTTCTCGCCGGAGACGGCCAGGTCGCCGCCGCAGACCGTGTCGGCCAGCAGCCGGCTGAGACGCGGGGTCATGGCGCTGCGGGACAGGATGTCGAAGGTCGTCGTAATCGCATCCGGACGTTTCCCGATGGACGGCAGAAGATAGCGGGGGCGCGGCTGCAGCTGGTAAATCAGACCGCGAATCGTCCGCACCAACCGCTGCTGGTTTTTGCCAGCCTTCTCGCCGGCACTCAGGCTTTCGCTGAGGATCAGCAGTTTGCCGCGCAGGCTGCGGACCGCCTTCAACCGCGTCTTGCCGTGATATACCAGATGCGGGAAGCCGGACGAGAATTGATCGCGGCTGTTGTATTTGCCGATAAGACTGTTGCGGGCGGTTCGGAGCTGGCGGTCATACGAGTTGACGGCGATGCGCAGGGTGATCGGCTGGCTCAGGGCGGCTTGTCCCTTCAGGTCCATCGCCTGCAGTCGAAGTTTTACTTCACGCAGACCGGGCCGGACCAGGCGGCTGATGGGCACGCGGATGACGCCTTCGGCGTTGCGGGCGCCGTAGCTCGGGAGGTCTGCCTCCATCTGGAAACTCCCGGGGAACGCGCGGATAGCGACTTCCGCCAGACCCAGATCGTCGCGGGCGCGATAGGGGATGTCGACGATTTCGTGGGCGAAGAAGGCTCGTTGCTCGGCGGTTTTCGTCAGGTTTACGGTCGGCGGCGAGTCCGGTACGGTGCGGATATTGAAGGGGAGTTCGCCCTTGCTCTGCAATCCGTTCTGCGCGGTGAGCACGACATCGAGGCGCTGGTTGCGATTCATGAAATGGAAACGGGTGGCCTGCTTCGGCTCGCGGGAGTTGAGTCGAAAGCGGATGCGGTCTTCGCCGCTGCGGGCATGGAACGCTTCCAGAGGAAGGTTGGCGGTCACCACGATCCGGGCTTTCGTGCCTTCGAGCGCCGTCAACGTACGGCCAGTGAGAACCTTGGTCTCCGGCTTGCGACGAGTGTATTTCGGGTAGTTGTAGGTTACCTCCACCTCTGTAATCAGCGGTCGCGGCCGGACGTGCACGGAATGCTTCGCACTGCGCACCGGTCCCATGACCAGGGTGCAGGCGAACGACTTGCGGACCTCGCGGAGAACCAGTTGCCATGACCCGTCCTGGCGGGCGGTGAGCTTGCGCAGGATCGGCGCGCCGTCACCAGTTTGAATGCGGGCGAGTGGCCGTGGATCCGTCACCTTGCGACCCGCCAGCCTGGCGTTGAGCACGAAGTCGTCGCCGCCGTCGAGGGTGTCGGGGGCATCGACTTCGAACCAGGTGGCGGTCGGTCGCGGGTGGTTCCCGGTTGGTTCGAGAAAACGCTGCCAGAGCAGGGCTGCACGCGCTGCCGGATACTGCAGCGCGGCAACGAAGACCGCGGTCAGAACGCCAGCCCCGGCGAGCAACTGCAAAAGCCGGCGCCGCGGAATCAAGGCGATCGGGTTGACCCCTTGCCACAACGACAAAGCGCGTGCCGTCGACATCTCAACCAGTGGCCCGGCGCCGTTGGCGCGGGCTGCAAAACTGACCACGGACCGGAGGTGATCCCGATGGTCATCACGCCGGCGGTCGAGCCGGTGCGCCAGTTCGTCGTAGTCCGTGCGGCGGATCACGGCAAACAGCGCCCAGAAACCGGCGGCAGCCAGAAGACCGCCGGCCAGCATGGGAAAGGGCCGGCGCCAGACACCGTCGACATCGACAAAGCGATCGAAGAGACAAACCAGAAAGACCGTGCCGCCGGCCGCGAGGAACCCGATGGACAGACGTTCGACGACGGCAAACAGGCGCCGGGGCCAATCGAAGCAGCGCAGCACCCGCCGCAGCGGCGCGGGCAAGGCCTTGGGCAGTCGGGAACAAGTCTTCATAGCACGAGTCCTGAGAGTTTGCGGATGATCCAATGCACGGTAAAAAGCACCAGCAGCAGCGGCAGGACGAGCCAGTGCCGGCTTGGCCGGTAGACGGCTGATGTGCTGAATTTGCGGACGCCGGGGTCGACAGCCCGCAGTTTGGGGCGGGCGGCTGCGGCGGATACATAGGTTCCGCCGGCAGTGCGGGCCATGCGTTTCAGCGCGGTCGGTTCCAGGCCGGGCGCGAGCAATTCGCGGCCCGGATTGCGGGCGGCAAGAATCGATTTCTGCCAGGGCCCGGATTTCAGTTGATGCCTGCCGACCGCGAGAACGGTCTTTGCCAGAGGGGCGCCGGCACCCGGGTGAAACGCGAGGGGCTTGCCGTCAAGCGATACAGACGATTCCGTCTTGGCTGTGCGGATGACGTACAGATCACGGCCGGCAACCGGCAGTGGCGGGTAGAGCCCGACCGGGCTCTTGCTGCGCAGCGGCCGGACCGGCCGGACCAGTTCGGTCAAGAGGTTCTCCAGCAGCCGGTCCACGGTTGCCGTGTGGCCGAAGCCCCGTAGACGGCGAAGATCGCGCAGGCCCCAGAGGATTACTTTGCCGCGGCCGTAGAACCCGAGGGAGACCAGCGGTACACCACTCGCGGTCTCGAGCAATACCAGATCCTGCGGCGGTACCGCGTTGGCGGTTTGCAGCGGGGGCAGGGCGGCAATGTGCCGGGCGGATACGGCGGGATCGTCGGCGATGTCAACGAGCGGCATATGCGCATTCTCCGGTTGCAGCTGCATGCGGCCAGCCGCCGCGTCGGACGCCGGGCGCCACCCGAAGCGGTCAGCCAGCAATTGCAGGTAGCTGTCGCGGTCCGCGCCGTAGAGCAGAAGGGTGGCCCCTTTCTCCACCACCAACTTATGCAGGGCGGCGCCGTCGGCAGTCGCAAACCCCGGGAACGGATTGCCGGCCAGGACGACCGCCGCTTTGCGGTGCCACTGTGATGCGGTTTTCGGGACCGACCCGCTGAAAGGGCCGCGCTTGGGTTCAGCGCCGGCGTGGTAGGCCTGGTCCAGATCGAGGCCCGTGCGCTCGGCGGCCGTGCTGAGGTAGGCGGTGTCCCAGTCGGGCGTGTCGCCGACGAACAGCAGTTTGGGATTTCGGGTCACCGTCTCGTGGACGAAGTATGCCGTGTTGTTCTGCGGCACCGCGTCGGCGGCCGCCTGCAGTTCGAGGCGCAGCAGATGTCGCCCGGCTTCGGCTGCTTTGTAGGACAGGTCATAGCTCGCGACGCCGGCGGTCAGTGTCTGTTGCGCCAGGATGTCATCACCCGACAGCAGACGAATGGTCGGCCTGGTGCTTATGTCCGGCGGCATGCGGACCGATACGCTGACCACAGTCTCCCGGCCCGCCCGGGCGACCGGCGGCACGCGCCACTGGCGGAGGGCCACATCTACGCCGCCGCCGGCGGCGGGCGGCAGACCGACCGCTGTGAAGCCGCAACCTTCTTCGCGCAGACGTTGGAGGATCTGTGCGCTGGAAACGCCGGTGTTCGCGCCGTCTGAGAAAAGAAGGACGTGACCGACCTGATCCAACTCGGATCCGGCGAGGGCCTGTTCGCACATGGCATTTAGATCTGTTTCGTCGGCTGCCGCGGAGTCGATCAAGCGGATCCCGGCGGATTCAGGCAACGCCTTGGCCACGGTGCGCAGAAGATCGTATCGCGTTGTCTGCAGTAACGCGGCAAGCTCCTGTTGATGTGCCTCGCCGTGGGCGGCGAGCCAGTTCTGATCGAGTTGCGTTTGCATTTGCCGCAGCACCGGCAGCAGTGTCTGCGTTGTTTGCCGCAAGTCCTGCAGGTGACGCCCGGCGCCGTCTGCCGTCAGTGTCTCAGGCAATTGCGCCAGGTTCGTGCGCAACGCATCGACGGCCGCCGCCGCACCGGAGTCGTTCTCAGCATCGGGATTGCGAAGCTTCGCCAGGTCCGTGTCCAGCGCGGCAATGTCCCGCGGCAAATGCCCAAGGAGGTCCTTACGCCAGGTGGTGTAGGCGGCCGTGGCCGCCTCGATCTTACTGCCGCTTGGTATGCCTTGCGCTTCCTGTGCGGCAACGGCTTCCAACGTCGCAATGTGCGTGGTCAGTGCAGCTGCTGTGTGCTGCAGTGTGTCGGCCAGATTCGCCGCCGAACGTGAACGGTGCGGCAGCGCGCGACCGCGGGAGATGGCCAGAAGATCCAGATGGGCCGTCTGTGTTTCCGGCGACAACGTCAGCTCCATGCTGCGGCTGCGGTCGAGAACGGCGACCGCGCTTTTCTGCTGTTGCCACGTCGTCGTCTTCGTGATCACCGGTTCGTAGGCGACCAGCGCCAACAGCAGACAGATCGGCAGCAACGTAAACGGCAAGATCCGGGCCAGTCGCCCGCGACGCGTTGCCGTCTCCGCCCGGACCCAGTGGACCATTGCCCAACTCACGGCAATCACAGCGACCGCAACAAGCCAGAGCGGCACACCGGCGTCGCCGTAGAGAGCCCATGATGTGTCGAGGGCAGTCACTGTGTCGGGTTGTCCAGTCGAGGGTTTGTGTTGGTCATAGGAACACCTTCCGGGTCAGCCCGGCTTCCGCCAGGAAACAGACGATGGCCAGAAGCACACAGACGATGGCATACGACGGCCCGCCGTAGCGCTCGCCCAAACGGTTCACCAGCGTCTTTTCCGTTTCATGCAGATCGCCGGCCACAGCCTGCTCCAGACGTGTACGGGTTCCTGTCGCGATCGGGCGCAGATCGGATTCGTGGCGATCGGGACGCACGTGAAAGAGCAGGCCCGGCAACTCACTCTGAATGTCGAAACGCACATCGTAGGTCCCGGGCAGATCGGTCTTCTCATAGCGCAGTACCGGGCGGTCGCCGACCCGGCGAACGTCAATGATCTCGGCATTGCCGTCAGGACGCACCACCTTCGCTTTCGTTTGTTCTGCCGGCAGCAGGATGGGATGGCCGGGAGCCAGGTTGATGGGGAACGCCTGGCGTTCGGCCGACTGCTGCAGCAGGCGCGTGAGCAATACCGGGTAGCCCGGATGGACGACGAGTGAATGCCAGTCGCCGCCGAGACCGGCGGTCCACAACAGCACACGGCCGCGTCCAAGGCCGCGGACCTGCAGCAGCGGCGAGCCGTCGGACAGCTCCAACAGGGTTCGTGCCGTCGTCTCCTCCGTCTCCGCCAAACGGTAATAGTTGTAAAAGCGCGCGGCCGCCAGGTTCCCGTGTTTGGGCGACTCGAGCTCACGCCAAAAGACGGCGTCGCCGGCTTCCACCAGGCATTGTTCGTAGGTTTGCGGCTTGACCCCTTCATGCCGCGGCTCACGGATCGGACTTGGAGTCAGGTTGCGGAATGTCGCATTGAACTTCTCCGGCCGGGCCGTCGGCCCGGGCGCCAGGACAACGGTGCCGCCGCGCAGCACGTAGGCGTGCAGTCCGGTGATTGCTTCTTCCGGCATACGGTCCAGGTCAAGCAGAATGACCATGTCGGCGCTCTGGAAACCGTCGGCAGAGATCTGTTCCGGGATCTTGCCTTCGAACGTGATGGTGAACGGCGCGCGGGCCGCATCGGCCTTCGCCGTTTGCTTCTCGGCCGCGACGGTGTTTGAATGGGCGGCATACGGTTCCGCCGCCGACGTGAACTTCGTTTTACTGCCGGCCGTGTTCTTGTGCGAGTTGGCCAGTGCGGTTTCCAGCCAGGTCCGGGGATTGTCAAAGCCGGTTTTGTCAATGATGTTCTGGATGATGACAGCGTTCAGGTTGGCTTGTACGCGATAGCTGCGCTGCAGCTCGTTGTCGACGCTGAGGGCGTCTCCCGTCAGCCGTGCCGTCAGTGTGTGTCGCCCCGGCGGCAGCTTGATGGGAACCGCGATTTCTCTCTCGCCGCGTTCCAGTGTGATTGTCTCCCGGGCGATCGTCTGGTTGTCGGTATCCGTGATGGTCAGAACGGTCTGGGCGCTGCCGGCGCCCTCGCGGACCGGGTAGGCGCCGACGTTGATGCGGAACAGGCTGGGTTGATTCGCCAGCAGCAGTTCGACAGCGGGCGCCATATCGAGCACCGCGAAGTTGTACGGTTCGGACGGCGTGAACCGGATCGGGTAGATGTTGACGTCCATCTCGCGGAGAACCTGCAGCAACCGAGAGATCTCTGGAAGCTCGTCCTGGAAGTCAACGGCGGCGAAATCACTGAGCACATAGAGCTCCCGGGCCTGCCACGGCGAGGCGCGGAACAGCGTCACGGCGCGCTGCAGGCCACGCCGCAGTTGGAGCGGTTGATCACTTGGTAGACACTCGGCGACGGCCGCTTCCAACGCCGTGTTGTCCACCGGGAGTTTATGGAAGGAGAAGGATGCCTCACGGCCGTCCAGCGGCAGCAGATCGACTTGTCCGGGCGCCCTTGCTGACGCCATGATTCGGCGGCTCAGACTCAAGGCGGCATCCAGCCCGGTGCCCTTGTCGGTGCGGGCCTGCATACTGGTTGACGTGTCGAGGAGGACGACCCGGTGTGTTGCTCGCGGGGCTGCGGGAAAGGCGGTTGCCGGCGGTGACTGCCACGCGCCTTGCGGTCCGGCGAACGCCAGGATCAGGGCGGCGATCGCCAAGGTGCGCAGCGCGATAATCAAGTACTGCAGCCAGGCGGAGACGCGGCTGTTGGTCTCCATCACGAGCCGCAGCACGTAGGTGGCGCCCCACGGCACATCACGGCGTTTGCGTCGGGAAATGAGATAGAGGATTACCGGAATCGCCATTGCCGGCAAGGCGTACAACAGGGCTGGCGTGGTGAACATCATGAGGTCACCTCCATCCGCCAGCGCAGGTACTCCAGCACGGGGACCTCGTAGTTGTCTTCCACCGTCAGCGCGATGTGCTGAAAGCCGTAGCGCCGACAGTGTTCCTTAAGCGCCAGCGTGTGCCGGGCGAACGCCTTGCGGTAGGCTTTGCGAATCAGCTGCGGGTCGACAGACAGGATCTCGCCACTCTCCAGATCGTGGAAGCGCGTGACCGAGTTGAAGTCCAGGTCCTGCTCGCCGGGATCGATGATCTGCATCGCAATCACGTCGCTGTTCTGAAAACGAAGCCGACTGAGCTTCTTGGCGATGGCTTCCGGATTGTCCATGAAATCCGATAGAACAACTGTCAGTCCGCGTCGTCGGTGTGCGGCGATGGCGTTGCCCATCCCCTGGTCGAAGTCCGTGCCGCCTTCCGCTTGCTCATCCAGCAGCGCCCGGAAACACCGCAGGAGGTGGCCCTTGCCGCTGCGCAGCGGTACGGATACGCCGGGGTCGGTGCGAAATGTGACCAGCGAAAAGGCGTCGCGGTGGAAGAAGGAGACGTACAGTAGAACGGCTGCGGCACGCACCGAAAAGTCCCATTTGCTCATGGATTCGCTCTGATGCTGCATCGACCCGGAGCCGTCCAGAACAATGCGGACACGGGCGTTGGTCACCTCTTCGTATTGGCGGACAACGAGGCGTTCCGAACGGCCGTACACGCGCCAGTCGAGATACTTCAGATTGTCGCCCGGGAAATACTGCCGGTGCTGCAGGAAGTCCGTGCTGAACCCGCGCAACGGCGACTTGTTCGGACCGTGCAGCAGGCCCTCCACCCGAAATCGGCTGAACAACTCCAGACGCCGCAAGCGGTCGGCCAGATCGCCGTCGACCAGGGAGAAGGCATCAGGTTGTTGCTCAGTGCTCATGGGTTCAACGGTTCAACGGTTGTCGGATTGGTTCACGGTTCAACGGTTGTCGGATTGGTTCACGGTTCAACGGTTGTCGGATTGGTTCACGGTTCA
>CAYLNH010000001.1:64500-65327 GCA_964384625.1 uncultured Lentisphaerales bacterium | reverse complement strand
CGGATTGGTTCACGGTTCACGGTTGTCGGAGTCGGAGTTGGAGGTCCACGGTTTGGGGGTCGTCGGATTGGTTCACGGTTGTTGTCGCAGTTGGAGGTTTAGGTTGTTGTGGTTGTCGTTCACTGCTGCCCTTTTGGCAGCCATAGGGCCTTCGGCCCGTCTCACGGTTCAACGGTTCAACGGTTGTCGGATTGGTTCACGGTTCACGGTTGTCGGAGTCGGAGTTGGAGGTCCACGGTTTGAGGGTTGTCGGATTGGTTCAGTGGTTCACGGTTCAACGGTTGTCGGATTGGTTCACGGTTGTTGTCGGAGTTGGTCCTCGTATTTCTTCAGGTAGTTGATGAAGCCGCGAGTTGCCGCGCGAGTGCGTCGTGCGAGTTCATAGGCTTCATTGAACTCTTCTTGTGATATGTAACGCTCATCAAGGGCGACATAGAGTTCACTTTGCACCTCGCTGCATGAGCGTTTGGCATAGCGCAAAAATCGGATGAATTCACGGTTTGACTCGGAGTCGAATCCCTCAGCAACATTGTGCATCGAGCCACCAGCTGCGTCCGTGATCTGTCCCTTCAGTTCGAAGTCCTTCGCGAAACGTGGATTTCTGGTCAATCCATAGATGTACTTGGTCAATTGTCTTCCCAACTGCCACGCCTCAATGTCTTCAAATCGCTCAATCTTCATTGTCCTCTTCTTTCTCCTTACCTCTTTAACCCAGAGCTCGTTCTTCCAGTTTTCTTGTCCTTCAGCTCGGTCTTTCCTTCCGTCTTCTCCTCTTCAATCTCTTTCCTCAACCTCCTCTCCTCAACCTCCTTTCTCTTCAGTCGCTC
>CAYLNH010000001.1:0-64400 GCA_964384625.1 uncultured Lentisphaerales bacterium | reverse complement strand
TTCCTCTCTTCAACCGTTGAACCGCTGAACCGCTGAACCTCCCAACCTCTTCCTTGTTCAACCTCCTCTCCTCAACCTCCTTTCTCTTCAGTCGCTCTTCCTCTCTTCAACCGTTGAACCGCTGAACCGCTGAACCTCCCAACCTCTTCCTTCCTCAACCGCTGAACCGCTGAACCGTTGAACCTCCTCAACCTTACTATTCCTTCACCTCGGCGAGAATCATCTCGATAAGGTTCTCCGAAGTGATGCCGTCGGCTTCGGCGGCGAAGTTGACGATGATGCGATGGCGGAGGACGGGTTGGGCGACGGCGCGGATATCTTCGGCGGCCACATGGGGGTGGCCGGCGACGAAGGCCTGGGCCTTGGCGCCGAGAATCAGATACTGGCCGGCGCGTGGGCCGGCGCCCCACTGCTGGTACTGGCGGATGAAATCCGGAACCGAGTCATCGCCTTCCCTGCCGCGGCGATCGCGACTGCAACGCGCAATGCGGGCGGCATACTGGATGAGCGCATCGGAAATCGGGATGTCGCGTACGAGCGTCTGGATGCGGATGATCTCCTCGCCGTCCATGATGGGTTCGAGGTCGACCTTGCGGTTGCCGGTGGTGCGGCTGAGGATGTCGTATTCCTCTTCGAGCTCGGGGTAGTCGACCCAGAGGAAGAACATGAAGCGGTCCTGCTGCGCTTCCGGCAGCGGATAGGTGCCTTCCTGCTCGATCGGGTTCTGTGTGGCCAGCACGAAGAAGGGCTCCGGCAGTTTGTAGGTCTTGCTGCCGACCGTAACGCTGTGTTCCTGCATGGCTTCCAACAACGCGGCCTGCGTCTTCGGCGGGGTGCGGTTGATCTCGTCGGCCAAAATCATATTGGCGAATAGCGGGCCTTCCATAAACTTCATCTCGCGGCCGCCGTCGGCGCTTTCCTGGAGGATCTCGGAGCCCGTAATATCGCCGGGCATCAGGTCCGGGGTGAACTGGATGCGTTTGTAGGGGAGCTCGAGCACTTTGGCGAGGGTAGACACCATGAGCGTCTTGGCCAGGCCGGGGACGCCCATCATCAGACAGTGGCCGCCGGCGAGGATGCTCATCAGCAAACGTTCCATGACATCCGACTGGCCGACAATGACCTTGCCCACTTCGTCACGGACGTTCTGCACTTTAGCAACAAGATCCGCGTATTCCTGCGGGTCGACTTTGACTTCGTTCTCTGACATAACGGTCTCCTTTACAGATGAACCGGAGTGCGATTCTATTTCAGGTCTTTGCCGGCGTAGCGGACGATGTTGGTGAAGAGCTTCGGCCACTGATCCCAATGGCGCACATGCTGTTTGCCGTTGAAATGATCCGCCCGACCGAACGGATTGATGGTGATTACCATGGTGGTCTGCTTGCCGTCGCTGCGCTCGACGATGAACGGCTTGTCACCGACTTTCATGAGGACCTTAGCGTTACTCTTCGGCTTCAGTTTGACATCGTGCACGTAGTGCAGCCAGGGGAGCTTACTCATGTCGATGCCGCGGAAGATGGGATGATTCGGCACGTCCGGTTTCTGCAGTTGCAGCGGGCCCTTGCGCAGACTGTTGCGTTTGACGGCGATGGGATAGTACTGATTGATCGGGTGCTCGCGATGTTCGAAACTGAAAGCGAACTGCCCACCGACGATCACGAGTCCGCCGCCAGCTTTCAGCCATGGCATGAGGATCGACGCGCCGATGCGGCGGAACTCCTTATCCTGAATGTTGGAGAAGACCAGGGCGCGGTGGTCGAAGAGCCGGTCATAGTCGTACGGGAACGCGGTCAGACCGTTCTGCTGCACGTCGCTGCCGACGCAGTAACCGACGGTATAGACCGACTTCAGGATGGTCTTCATCGCTTTCGACAGGCCGAGACGATAGGTGCCCAAACCGTGGACGCCGAAGACTTTGAAGTCCTTGTGGTTGATCTTGAGATCAGCCGGGCAGGGCGGCACCGACGGGTCCTTAATCGGTCGCTTCAGCTCGACGAGTGGTCCGCCGCCGACATTCTTGATGTTGCGGTTCAGTTTGTAGCTGCCGGCATAGAACCGACTGAAGGTGTAGGTCTTGACGTCGCCGTTGGGCAGTTCGACGAAGGCTTTGACCTTGAGCAGCAGGGGGTCTTCGGCTTTTAAGTCCACTTCGACGCGTTCGCGGGCGGGCTGGATCGCCAGACCGTCGAAATTGACTGACGGGCACTTGGTCACGACCGGTTTGCCAGCGGTCAGATTGGACTGGACCTGCGTGTTAAGCGTTACCTGCGCAGCGCTTTCATAGGAGGAGGTCAGTGCGTATTCGACAATCAGCTTGCCGTCTTCCCGCCGGGGTTTCATGGCGCAGATGAAGTGCGGGTTGGCGTGGTCAACGCGGGAGAGGCCGATGACCGGCAGGATATAGACCCGGCCCTTCCAGGGCCTGTTCTTGAACACCAGGATGCTGTCGTACCACCATTCCGCCGTGCCGTTGCTGCCGTGGTTCGGAAAGCAGTTGTAGAGCTTGTCGACATAGTCGTAGTCCATCAGATAGACAATGCCCTCGCGGCGTTCTTTCGAGAGTTTGGCACTCCAGCCATGGGTGAAACTGCTGACGAACTGCAGGCCGCGCGGACCGGCGTAGGACTCCTGATCGCCGCCGATGGCGGACAGTCCGCGATCCGTCGGCCGCACGACCGTGTCTTTGCCCTTGCCCTTGGCGACCGTCGAGTTGTTGTGCACCCAGAAGCTCGGACGTTTGGCCCAGCGGTCATTGTTGATGAATTCGAAGTCGAACCGGAAGAACGGCTGGCCGGTCTTCAGGGTCACTGTGCGGCGCAGGGTGAGATTGGAAATGAGATTGGAAATGATGCCGCTGTTGGCGGCGCCGAGCCAGCCCTCGATGTCGGTTTCGAAGACCACCTGCGCTTCGTCCGGGCCGTTTTTGGTGACCTTGTATTTGTACTGCTTGTACGCGAGTTCCTGGAACCGCCAATCCTGTTCCCAGAGGCAGTCCATCAGAATGCCGCCGCCGCCACCCATGCGGTGTTTGGGATTGGTCGGCGCAACGATATCATTGCCGGTGGGACGGAAAACAAAGCGGTTGATCAAGGCCTGCCGCCAGGGCAGCAGATGCATACTGATCCATTCGGATTCCATCAGGATCGCTTCGTCGCCGTCTTCGTCGGTGATCGAACTGGCGTGCACGCCTTTCTCGCCGGCGCGAACGCATAGGCCTGCCAGGACAGCGATGACAAGCAAGCGAAGAGATAAGGAAGTGTTCTTCATTTGGCAAACTCCACAACTACGACTTCGAAGGTAACCAACTCCGGAAGTTCGAAAACGACCTCGCCGTCGGCGGCATCGAAGGTCAACGGCTTCACAGTGGGATAGGGGCTGTTCTCCAGATGGTACACGCCTTTGGCTTTGCTGTAGCCCTCCGGGATATGCACCAGCATGGGGATCGGTTCGCGGATCGGTTCGGGCAGCAGGCCGTAACGGTTTTTCAGCCACTTCTCCGTGACCGGCGGGTTGATGATCGGCAGGACATAGATCCGTGTGCCGGCGGCCGTGTCCTTCTCGTAACCGGCTTCCGTCGTCCAGATGTCGGCGTCGGTGTCGACTTCGAGTTTGTCCTCGATATGCTCCAGGGGCTTCAGGGCCGGATCCCAGAAGAACTCGCTGAAACGCGTGGCATAGACGCCCAGGTCATAGCGGCTATCCGGCAGCGGGCCGTAGTTGACGTAGCACATGTGCGCGCCGCCCAGCAGGGAGAACGTCTGTTGGTAAATATCATCGGGGGTGTACTGCACGGCCATGTCCCGGAACATGTGTCCATGATGGCCGCCGGCATACTTGTAAGCGGCATCTTCATAGCGGTTGGCCCGGAGATAATTGCGGCATGTGTACTTGTAGTCGTTCCAGTTTTCGAAGCTGTGGCCCCACGCTTCTTCCAGGAGATAGCCTTGGTCTTTGAGGACCATTTTGCAGATGACGTCCTTGTCGATGACGGCCCGGGCCGCGGCGAAGTCAAAGGGGTCCGGCGGCTTGTTCATCAACTCCCCGTGGTTCCAGTTGAGTCCGACTTCGAAGTGCGGATGCGCCGCGCGTACTTCCTTCAGGTAGCGTTTGATGTTGGCGACGGAGACGGCGTCGAGCTCCGCTTTGGTTTTGCCGAGGTCGCGTCCGAGGATGTCGCGGCCATAGGCTTTCATCGGCTGGCTGCTGTCCCAGCGGCAGGTGGTGTAGGGGACTTCGTTCATTATAGCGATGTGCCCCTTGATGACGCGGTCCACGACCTCCTTGTAGAAGCCGTTGAACATGACAAATCCCACGTGCGGATATTGGGGGTGTTTGCCTTTGCCGCCGCCCTTGACCCACGCGTCGATCTTCTTCTTCGCTTCCATGCGTTTCAGCAGGAAGAGGTCGGAGGGCGGTGTGTACATGCCCTGCGACACCTGGTCGGGGTTGTCGAAATACAGGTCCCAGGCGCGCAGGCCCGTGCCGTGCCCTTCCAGATAGAAAACGGACGCGATGCCGCGGTCGGCATTGGCTTTGGCGCGTTCCGCCTGCCAGCGCAGACACTCCAGTTGGCCGGAGTTGCCGCGCAGGAACGGCTTGTCCGGATCGTCCGGCACCAGACCGGCGGAGTCGTATGGCGTCGGTGCCCAGAATTCCTCATGGTTGGCGACATTGGGTTTGGCCGCGGTCGGATGGGCCCAGCGATGGGACTCAAGAGAGCGGAATTTGCCGCCGGTCGGGATCATCACGGCAGTGTTGCGCTGATGCAGCGAGAACCAGGTGCGGGCCGTCACCACTGCTTTGCCGCCGACCATCACGTCCAGCACTGCTTCCTGGCCCCACATCGGGTGGTTCTTGGGAATTATCCACTCGACGGCCAGTTGGCGGTATTGTCCATTGGCGAGCTCGACCGCCGGGGCCGGAATCGTCGTTTCCCCTGTAAGACCGTGCATAACGCGCAGACGGAGCTCCGCCTTCTGCGGTTTGCCGCTGCGGTTGTGGAGTTTGACGTGGAACCGTTGTGTCTCGCCCGGACGACGCCAGGCGTACTGCGCCTGGAAATCGCGGATGGTCATCGGGCCTTCTGTGAGACGTTCGATCCGCAGCGTGTCCGCGTAGAGCCGGCGAATGGACGGCCATGGCGTGGAATTGCCGCGGGACCCGCCGATGCCCGGGGTGCTCTTCGGCAGGTAAACCGTCAGGCATACCTTTCGCGGCCGGGCGCCGCGGCGGTTGATGCTGCGGATGAGATTGTGCAGGCCCCGACTGGGCTTCTTCTTACCTTTGTTCTTCGGTTCCGGCAGCAAGGTGCCGGGATGATCGCGAAGATGGTTTTCGATCATCTCCCGTTCGGCCGCCGGCAGTTGGCTCATCTGCTTGGCATAAGTCTGCAGGAACCGTGCGCGACCGTCCTTGTCCAGATGGTAACGGGTCAGGTATGGTCCAGAGATGTCGAAATCAACCGTGAATTCCTGATACTCGTCTTCCGCCTGGAATTCGTTGGGATACACGATTCGCTTTTGAAAGGGCTTGCCGAGTTTGCCCTTAGCCGGCGCTTCGGCGATGCCGAGGACGATCCCCGCGCCCAGCGAATGCAGCATCCCCTGCAGGCGCAGACGGAATACCGCCCGGTACATACCGTCGGGCAGTTCCTCCGTGGCGGGGGTGTGCAGCATCTGGATCGCACCGCTGCGCAGCCTGTTCGACTGGACGCGCAGCTCGAGGGCCTTCTTGTCGGCCGCGTCCTCGTCCTCCACCAGTTTGAGACGATCGGAATCGCGGTTGAATGCTGTCTGTGCTGCAGACCATTGGTCCACGGGTTCGCCCGCCGGCATCAAGGCTGCTGTCAGCAGTATCAGGATGATACTGAATACGCGCATGGTCTTTCTCCTTCTCATCGGGCTGTCTTTCGCAAAGTGCCCAGGGCTTCGTACGTGGGAGGAACGAGTTCGCGCAAGTGCTCAGCCGGGTTGCGCAAGGCAATCCCCAGGGCTCGCATCAGGATCGCTTCGAAGTCGTACATGAGGATATCGACATGGCATTCCTCGGCAACCGGACCGGAGTCGGACGAGGTGATGCCGATGTCCTCCGGCACGGAACGGCCCAGTTCCTGCAGTTCCCGCAGCAACAGGTGCCCCAGATTGGCGGAACGGCAATGAACCTGGGTATTCTCCGGCAGGCTGCCGGCGAATTTCCGGAGCCGCTCGCGAGCATCCGGCTGGTGGCCCATCATGGGAAACTGGTAGAAGTCCTGCGTGTCATTGAACTCCTGGTCGTGTTCGGCCAGGGTCGACGCAAAGCCGGCAAGCTGCAGTCGTGCCCAGGGGCCGTCGCGCCGGAACCCGGCAAAACGAAAATGCTCGTAGCCTTTCAGCAGTCCCTGCACGGCGGCCGCCTGCCCCGCCGCGCGGTAGTCGGGCAACAGGAACTCCTGCCCCGGCAGGCCGTCGGTATACGGTTCCAGGTGAATGACGCGCGTGCCCTGTTGCGTCAGTTGCTCCAGCAAGTCGTCGTTCGTCGTACTCAGTGGCGTGCAGATCGCCAGCAACGCGCGGTATTTCTCCGTCAGTATGGTTTCGAAAAAGGCGCGTTCGGTGGCCGCATCGAAGTGACGCTCGAATTGGAAGTAGTACGTCAATAGGCAGCCTTCATTGACTGCCTGCGTCTGGGCGCGCTGCAGGCGTTCGTCATTGAAAAGGGACATCACCGCGATGCTGCGACTGTTGGCCGGCGACGTGTTGGACGGCGGTTCGCAGACAAACATGCCGGCCCGTTTCCGCACCCGCACCAGCCCTTCGTCCACCAGCCGCGCCACGGCCCGCCGTACGGTGGACCGGCTGGCGCCGTACTCTTCACAAAGCTCGACTTCCTTCGGCAGCTTGTCGCCCGGCTGGAACTCTCCCCCATGGATCCGTTCCCGCAGATCAAGCAGGATCTTTTCCGACGTCCGTCCCAGGCCTTGTGTAAATCGAGAAGCCAAGCAGCAGTCCTCTTGTGTATCCCTTTAGAGTACATAATAGCGGATATGTTCCGCGGCGGGCTACAGTTGCAGGGCTTGGCAGGTTTCCTCAGGTGTGATTGTCGGGACCAGCCGGCGGCGTTATGCCGGAAACCCGATACCCGCTCCGAACGGCCGGGATACATCCCGAGGTGTGGCGGGGTGAACATCGCTGGTCTCGTGGCGGCCGGTCGGACCGGCTGCCCGGCCTTTGTTGCTGACGGGAAGGCTTACGCCTTGACCACGTTGGGGGCGGGAGTGCAGGCGTTGCGGGTGTCGACGACCAACGGCAAAGCTGCAGCCAGCGCGTCGTGGTCGACGTTGTCGTGGGCGGTGGAGACGACGGCGGCGTCGAAGTTCTCGCCGGTAATGTCCTGCAACTCGACCGACTGGATGCCGGCCAGATGCGAGTGGGCCCGGGACGGGCGGATCTGCGGACAGAAGGGGTCGTAATAGGAGACGTCGGCGCCGTGTCTGGTCAACAGATCCCAAAGCACGTAGGTTGGGCTTTCGCGGTCGTCGTCGACGTTTTTCTTGTAGGCCAGGCCGACCAGCAGGATGCGGGCGCCTTTAAGCGCCTGGCCCAGTTCATTGAGGCCGAGCATGGTTTGCTGGACGACATACTGCGGCATGGAGGTATTGATCTCACCGGCAAGCTCGATGAAGCGCGTATTGAAGTCGTACTCCTTGGCCTTCCAGGTCAGATAGAACGGGTCGATGGGGATGCAGTGGCCGCCCAGTCCGGGGCCCGGATAGAAAGGCATGTAGCCGAACGGCTTGGTTCTGGCGGCATTGACGACCTCCCAGATATCGATGTCCATCGCCTTGAAGATGACCTTCAGTTCGTTTACCAGAGCGATGTTGATGCTGCGGAAGATGTTCTCCATGAGCTTGGTGGCTTCGGCGGCGCGGCAGGACGAAACGGGCACCGTTTCACAGATCACGGCGCCGTAGAGCGCCTGAGCCATTTCCAGGGATTGGGCATCGAGACCGCCGACCACTTTCGGGATGGTCCTGGTGGAGTAGCTCTTGTTGTTCGGGTCTTCGCGTTCGGGGGAGTACGCGACGAAGAAGTCCTTGCCGGCCTGGAGCCCGGACTCTGCTTCGAGGATCGGGATGAGGATCTCCTCGGTGGTGCCGGGGTAGGTCGTGGACTCCAGGGCGATGAGCTGTCCACGGCGCAGATGCGGGCCGAGCTGGTGCGCGGTTCCCTCCACATACTTCAAGTCCGGCTCGCGGTGCCGCGTCAGCGGTGTCGGGACGCAGATCAGCAGCGCATCGCAATCCTGCGCCTGCTGGAAGTCAGCGGTGACATCCGCTGTCGGATTGTCGGCGATCAGGTTCTGGATCCGCTCGGCAGCCAGATGCCGAATGTACGTTTCTCCGGCGTTCAGTTGATCGATCTTGTTCTGATCCACATCGAAGCCGCGGACGGCGAAACCGGCGTCGGCAAACTCCATCATCAGCGGCAGTCCGACGTATCCCAAACCGACCACGCCGACCCGGAGCTGTCGTTCTTCTACTTGCTCAATAAATGTCATTCAAGCGATCCTGACTAAGACGTTGCTGTTGCCTGTTCATACAGCTTGCACAGCCGCTGGGCAATGCTTCCCCAAGTATAATTGTCTTCGGCCAAACGTCGAGCCAGCCGTCCCATTTCGTCGCGGTCCTCGGCGTCGATCAGCCGGCGAAGGCCGGCAGCCGTGCCGGCGTGGTCGGTGGGACAGACAAAGCCGGCGCCGGCGGATTCGATATCGGGCAGGTTGCAGTGGTCGCTGATGAGGACCGGCAGGCCGGCGGCGCAGGCTTCCAGAACAGCCAGCGGCATGCCCTCGGCATACGACGTCAGCGCAAAAGCTCTGGCATCAGCAAACGCCTGTTGCTTGGCGTCGCCGAACAGCGGACCGGGGAAATGCACGCCGTTAGCAACGCCGGCTTGTTCGGCGAGTTGCCGGGCTTCTGCCAGGTAGCCGTCGTCCGGCCCGGCGATCACCAATTGCCAGTCTGCCCGCTCCCGGGTCGCTTCGGCAAAGGCGGGGATGAGCAGGTCCAGGCCCTTGGAGGAGTGTATGCGCGACAACGATAAAAGGAACGGCCTGTCTGGCGAGAAACCGCAAAGTTTGGACAACGGCGTTGTCGGGTGTCGCTGGTCAAATGCGCTAAGGGATACGCCGTTGGGGATGATTTGCACCTGTTCTTCAGTGCCCCCGATGGAGCGGATGGCATCCGCCTCCGCCTTGACCAGCGCCTGGATGAACGCCGCGCCGCGGATGACCCGGCGTTCGAACAGCGCCAGAAACAGACGCTTGGCGAGGCTGCGGGCAGCCATGTTGTGCCGGCCGTAGACGCCGTGGGGCGTCAGTACGTAGGGGATGCTGTGCCGGCGGGCCAGCCGGCTGGCGAGCAACCCCAGGTGAGTGAAGCCGAGGTTCAGGTGCACGACGGTCGGTCCCGGAGCGGCCAATGCGGCAAGGATTCCGGGGGCGGCACGAGGGGCGTAGTGAGGGGCATGCGGGGTCAGTTTGCCGGCAGTGGAGTAATAGGCCCGGTAGCCGCCCGGCCGCTCGACCCAGCAGTCCCGCGGCAGTTCTTTGGGGATTCCGAGATCGGTCCCCACGAGGCTGACCTGCAGTCCCTGTTCAACGAGGTGCGGCGTCAGTTGGCGGATGACCTCGGTCGGGCCGCCGAAATCGGCGGCGGGCTCGATGAACGGACATGTGACAAGCAGATTCAGCGGCAAACCCCGGGCTCCTCCTGATTCAGCACTGATAGTACTCGCGATACCAGTCGATAAACCGGCGGACGCCTTCCGCGACGGGGGTGCGGGGGCGGAAGCCGACGTCTTTCATCAGGTCGCCGACATCCGCGGCCGTTTCCGGGACGTCCCCGGGCTGCAGCGGCAGGAACTCCTTCTCCGCCGTTTTGCCGAGGCAGGTTTCGATTGCCTCGATGAACGTCATCAGTTCAACCGGACTCGAGTTGCCGATGTTATAGACTTTGTAGGGGGCGAAACTGGAGCCGGGGTCGGGGCGATCGCCGGACCAGTCGGGATTGGGTTTCGGGATATGCTCCATCACCCGGACAATGCCTTCGACGATGTCGTCGATGTAGGTGAAGTCCCGCCGCATGTCGCCGTTGTTGAAGACCTTGATCGGTTGCCCGTCAAGGATGGCTTTGGTGAACAGGAACAACGCCATATCCGGTCTGCCCCAGGGGCCGTACACCGTGAAGAAGCGCAAGCCGGTGGTCGGCAGATCGTAGAGACTGGAGTACGTATGCGCCATCAACTCATTGGCCTTCTTGGTGGCGGCATACAACGACAGCGGGTGATCGATGTTGTCGTGGACGGAGAACGGCAGTCTGGTGTTGGCGCCGTAGACACTGGAAGACGACGCGTACACCAGGTGCTCGATCGCGTGATGCCGGCAGGCCTCCAGGATGTTGACGAAGCCGACAAGATTGCTGTCGACGTAGGCCTGCGGGTTCTCCAACGAGTAGCGCACGCCGGCCTGCGCCGCGAGATTGACGACGCGGTCGAAATCGTGCTTTGCAAAGACGGCGTTGATGCCTTCGCGGTCTCTCAGATCGAGGCGCTCAAACGTGAACCTGTCCTGGTCCTGCAGCAGCGCCAGCCGGCCTTCCTTGATCCGCGGGTCGTAGTAGTCATTGACGTTGTCGAGCCCAATCACTGTATGACCGTCGCGCAACAGGCGTTGAGCGAGATGGAAGCCGATGAAACCGGCCGTTCCGGTTACAAGAATTCGGGACATATCCGGGTCCTGCTCTGGTTTTGTTGACTGTGAGTCTACCATAGGATTGGGTTCGTCGGTTGCAAACGGAACGGCGTCACGCTTGGGTTTCGTTGCGCCCCAGGGATCAAGATCTCGTTTCAGGTTGGATTGCAGTTGGACCTTTACCCGGCAGAGCCCGGCGTAATCGCCGTCCAACCCGTCGGCTGAAGGCGCCTGGTTCTCGCCACAGGAAATCCTTCTGTTCCCACAGCACGCGCAGTATTCGCTGGAGCCATTCCGGCCGCGCCAGTGAACCGCGCAGAGCCCATTGCAGCAGCCACCCCCGGCGGCGCTGCCGCAATTCCTTCAGGTTGTCCTGATGCATGTCGTGCGCCGACTTGAAAACCGGCATCCAGAACACGCGCCAGACGGACAGCCGCTTGGCGAACAGGGACGGGTCCAAGGCGTCCAGGGCGTACAAAGCGCCCATGGTCCGCAGGCATTTCTCGCACTTGCCGCAGTTGTAGCGATCCCCGCGGCTGAACCAGCAGACATGCAGGTGCGCCATGGCCTCCAGGTGCTCGGTCAGCCGGGCGACCTTGTCAAACCGCCGTGCTTCCAGGCCGTCATGGACGAACTGCAGTTGGCCGGTGCTCCAGTGCGGGTCGATGTTCGGGTGAATGCCGCAGGGATCCTGCCTTGACGACACTTCGGCTGCGGGCACCAGGATCCGACCGAACTGTCCCGACAGCAGATGCGCGACGGCGGCCAGCGCGCCGCCGGCGCCGGCATACCAGTCGATGTGTTGTTTGATCAGTGCCGGGATATTCGTTCGCACCTGGATCAGGCGTTTGCCGAACCGGTCGGCAACGGTCTGCAGGCGCTGCGCGGTTTCCCGGCAGATCGCCTCGTCTTCCAGCGGGTGGTCGAAGCCGTGGATCAGGATCAGGTCCGTGATGTCCTCGCGATTCTCGATCAGCGTGTACATGGAATCGACGCCGCCGGAAAAGAAGGCGGCGATTCCGGCCTTCCGGGGGGCGGCTGCCGCTGCCGTTTCGAAACCGACCAGGTTCACGGGGTGCAGCTCCGGCCACCAGAGGCGCAGTTGCTGGGCAATGCTCTGGATGCCGCGGGCGAAAGCGGGATCCACCGGACCGCCGAGGTCCAGACTGCCGCCGCGGCTCAGCGCGAGCGGCAGTGCCGCCGCGACCAGGGCTTCCCGGCAGCCGGCCAGCGGTACGCCGTTGGTTTCGGCAAACACCCGGTGGGCAACGTCGTCGAGGACGATCGTCGCTTCCACCCGGTGACCGCTTTGAAATACCCGAATTGACTGGATTCTCGTGTGCATCCCGTAGATTTCCGGTGTAGGCTGTCTGCTTCGTCTCGCGCCCGAACGCCAAGGCCGCGGCGAACCGCAACGATACCCGAACCGACTCTCTGAGGCAAGCCCCGGATGTCCGGAAAAGAACTCGAACTGAGTTATGCGCACGCCACGCCGGCGACTGAACTGCAGGCCGACCTGCGCCGCGGCCACCGACAGCGGCACGTGGTCTTTCGGTCCGGCGGCGAACCATTGCACCCGAGCGGCGGGGCGTTGGCTGCTCTGGCGCTGTTGCCCTGCATGCGGCGCGGCTGGGATTGCCGGCTGCGCGCCGAGCTGGATCGCGACCTGGCGTCGGGCCTGGAGCGCATGCAGGAGGTCTGGCGGGTCTGGCACCCGAGATGGCGTCGCGTCGCGTTCCACGGCGAGGCCGTCTCTCCCGCCGATGGCCCCCGGGGATCACGCGTCGGCCTCTTCTTCTCCGGCGGCGTCGATTCCTTCTACTCGCTCTATTCCCATCTGGATGAAGTCACCGACCTGATCTTCGTCGTCGGCTTTGACATCGCCGTGGACAACCCGGAGCTTCGGGAGCAGGCCGCCGCGATGGTCCGGCAGGTGGGCGCTCAACTGGGAAAGAATGTCATCGAAATCGAGACGAACCTGCGGCAGTTCCTGGATCGCCATGTGAGCTGGTATTGGGGCCACGGGCCGGGATTGGCCTGCGTCGGACACTTGCTGTCGGGCGGTTTTCGGCGGATCTACCTGGCGTCCAACCAGAGTGTGACGAATCACACGCCCGTCGGGTCGCACCCCGATCTGGATCCCTGCTGGAGCAGCCGTTCGCTGGAGTTCATCTACGATGCCTCGAAGGCCACCCGATTCGAAAAGCTCAGAAGGCTGGTTTCGGAAAACACGGTCAAAGATCATCTGCGCGTTTGCTGGCGCAATCCGGGCAACGTATATAACTGCGGCAAGTGTGAGAAGTGCCTGCGCACAATGGTCGCGTTGGAGGCTTTGGGAGTGCTGGTCGACGTTCGTACCTTCCCCGGCGAGGTCGACTGCCGGGCTGTCGGCCGTATGCTCATCGACCACGGCGTGGTTCGTTCGATGCACGAGGAGAACCTGCGCGCGCTGCAGCAGTCCGGTCGCAATCCCGAACTCGCCGCGGCCCTGGAGCGGGTGCTGCGGTCGCCGCAGCGGACCCGCCGGTATGCCCGCGGCCTGTGGTTGAAAATCTATAACCTCTGGTTGTGGTCGGTCCGGCGGTGATTGCGGCGCTCTCCGGCCTCGGCGCGGCAAGGAAGCCCGGGGATCGATCGGTTCAGCCGTTCCAGATGACGTTCGAGAAGCGCGGCGCCAGGGAGTGGCGATACACCGCTTCGCACTTGTAGTAGTTGTTGGGGTAGAACTCCACCTGTTTCCCCAGCAACGCCCCCATGATGCAGATATGCAGGCGATCGGTATGCAGGGCGCTGCAGCCGTCCAGCGCCGCGATCAGCGCCATCGTGGAATTGCCCGCCGCCGCTTCGCAATGGGTCCCGAACCGGATGATGTCGGCCAAATCGAGGTTGTCTTTCGGGATCTCGTGTCGGGCGCTTTCCTGATCCTGCCGGAACAGATGCAGCGTCGGCTTCTGCAGCCGCCCCAGAGTGCGGGCCGCGGCCAGTCGGATTGACGCCGCCAGCGGCGAACGCCAGGATGGCGCGGCCTGTCGCCAGGGGGAACCGTTCACTTGCCGCGCCTGATCGAACGCCGCCCGGACAACCGACCACAAGGGAGCAGGCTCTTGTTGACGAATCGCCTGGACGTCGAGAAACAGCGCCAGATCCTCGGTGAGCGACACCTTGGCATTGCGGCAGTGTTTGCTGACGTGTGCATAGCTGACCGGCTCCCGGCAGCAGATCTCGACGTTCGCGCCGAAGTCGCCCAGCAGCTTGTCATGGCCGCAGATGGTGTGAGGCAGGATGATCAGTCGTCTGGCTTTCCGATGCATGACCTGCAGGACCCGTGCGGCCTCGGGATAGTGCGGCGTCAGATTGCCGCCGCCGCCATAGACGATGACGTCCAGGCGCTCGGCCGTCGTCGGCAGGACGGGTAGAGGCGTGATCCTGTACTGTTTCAGGAATTGAAACGTGGCAGCGGCAATCATGGCATCCCCGACATTGCCGGGGTTGGGCACGAAGTACACCGATTGCCCCTCGAGGCTGCGGAACACCGACCGTATGTCGGTCATGTCAGTCTTGTTGGTCATTACAACGGTTACCGTTTTCCGGCAGAGCTTATCCCCTGTTTCACCGCCTGTTCTGAATGTGGCTGCCAAGCGTTCTGCGGACCGCTCAGGGCGCTGAGGAGTCTCCTCCCAATAATTCAGTCACCGGTGAATTTAAGTTCATCCGGCTGTTATTATAGTCGCCTTCGACAGCGGCAGCAACCGGGTCGACATGCGCCGGCGCATGTCAGTCCTTGTACGGTTTCCAATAGCGCCTTTTGAAGATCCGAGTTGAGTCAACGAAACTCGAATGAAGGATCTTCAAAGGCGGATTGGAGGTCCCCGATGGCGGCGAGAAAAAGGAAGTGGCCTCCTGTCCCAAATGCCGAAACGGCATTATTGCCTCGTCAGTATCCGTGATGCATGGAGCACATGGAACCGCGATTATGCCCAGCGTAGGGGCATGAAAAAACGGGCTCAGGAGGCCAGTATGAAGAAGAGCATCTATCCGCAGCGAAGTCAAGACGTCAACGCCCTGTTTGAGCATGTTGAGCACCGGAAGATTCTGGTTGTGCCGATCGATTTTGCCAAGGAGATCCATGAGGCACAGATCTGCCGGGGTACCGGTGAGTACCTGCTGAAGAATCCGATCCGGGTGTATAACTCGACCTTGGATCTGGACTACCTGGTCACGCGGATTGAGAAGAGCTGCCGGAAGTACGGGATCGACAAGTCGTCGGTGGTGGTGTGCGGTGAGGATCCGCCGAGTTTCAGCATAAACTTCATCCATGGCCTGAAGTCGCGCGGCCTGCTGTTTGTGCGGGTGAACGCGAAGGAAGCCAGCAAGCTGCGGCAGAGCACGCGGGCCAGCACAAACGCGCTGGATCTGAACGGCATTGCCCAGGCGGCGATCCATCGACGCGGCTACGATCCGGCCGACTACACCGAAGTCTATGCCGCGTTGAAACAGGTCACCCGTGCCCGACGGCGAGTGGTCAGGCAGATGACCATGACCAAGAACCAGATCCATACGCAGGTGGATGTGCTGTTTCCGGGGTTTCTGAACAAGAAGGCAGACCTGGAGCCGTTCTGTGACGCCTGCCTGGCACTGATGGAGGACAACTTTTCGGCGAAACGGATTCAACGGATGAAACCCAGCAAACTGGAGAAGACCCTGAAGAAGAACCGCATTCGGGACCCGCAGGCGATGGCTGCGTCGTTGAAGGAACTGAGCAGCCAGGTAACCGAAGCACCTCCTGAACTGGCGGCGATCATGAGCAATACGCTGACTGCTTTCGTGCAACTCGTACGCCAACAGCAGAAGAGCATCGAGCGACTCGAAGAAAGCTGCGCGCAGCTGCTGGCGCAGACGCCGTGCTTCATCCTTCTGACCATTCCCGGCGTGGCCATCGTCATGGCTGCCGAGATCGCTGCGGAACTGGGCGACCCGGCCAACTGGCCGACCGCCAAACTCATCGCGTCCTACGCCGGCATCGTCAGCCGCATCAAGAACACCGGCGATCCCGACAACGAGCCGGCCGTCCTGTCGCTGCCGCGCGACTGCAACCACCGCCTGAAGAATGCGCTGCTGTGGATCGCTGAACACATCATCCGCTACCAGCATCCCGTCCGCCGCGAGTCCCCGTATCACAACGGCTCACACCCGCTGCAGGAGCACGCCAAACGCAAGGAAGCAATCAACGGCAAGTACATCCTGGGCACCGCCAAAAAACTGGTCCGGACCATGTGCGCCATGGTCCACCAACAAGTGCCCTATATGCCAAAATCCGCACGATATGAAACCCTCGACGAAGCCTTCGACGTCATGCAGATCGAGATGACCAACGCCGTCGAGGTCATCCAAAACAACTACCGTCATGTCGATCTGACGGTCGTCGATGACGACCGCAATCTCATGCAGCAATGGATCGCCAAAACCGAGGACGACTTCAAGCTCAAGGAAGCATAAAAACAGTTTTCTGAATCTCGGCGTTTTCGCACGCACGAAACGGCAGAGCGCTTTGGTTTGGTGTCAACGGCAACGAGGATCCAGTCCTAGTTCATGGGTCGTCTTCTGATGATTCCAGCCAGAACTCCCCACAGAAAATCGCGCCAAGACATCGTGTCCGTCACCAGCACTCAAAGAACCTCAAGCCGGCCGGCGTGTGAAAACGCCTTTCTCTATTTCAGCCAGAGCTTCCGTAAAGACTGCAAGGTAGTGCAGGACCGAAACCATCACCGCGCAATCGAGCCGATCTCCAGCACCATGCTGTGAGCGACCCGGACCCAGGCCATCTGCCCGATCACCCGCGAAACGCCGAGATTCCATTCTCTCAACACCTCTTTGCCATGCCGGCGCAAAAAAAACAACCCGCCCCGGCGCGTTATCCCCTGCACAGATCACGCCGACAAGAAAAAGTTCGAAAAACCGTTTGCAAACCCAAAGAACTCTGTGGGTCATCCCCTTGTGTTGCGGCAAGAGCCGCAGCATAGCGCCGGAACGTTCGCCGGTCCAGCCACCGGCGGCCAAACGTCGCAAACACGTCGTAATTCAGCGCCATTCTTCGCTGGACCCCGGGTCGCTCGTCGGCCCGGTGAATGAGTTCATCAGGGCAGGAGACGGCCCCACGATCCTGCTTTTCGGGCGCTGGGACGCCGGCTTCCCGGCGCCCGCGAAGCAGGGCGAGGGGTGAGGGCTTGTAGCCTCCAATGAACTCCTTCACCAAACGGGGAAACCGCCCGGGGTCGCAGGATCAAGCCAATTGTCGGCGGGAAACACCTGCGGCAGTGACATGCGCCCCGGCGCCGGCAGAATTCCGTCGCAGGAATTCGTCGTGTCCGGAGTTGGTGTTACAGTGACGTTCAATAGAGATTGGACAATGGGCACGACACGGAACGTCAAGTGGTTGGGGTACCGCACGACCAGCCGGTCCAGGGCAGCCATGATGCTGGCCGTGGACGCGGCGGGGTATCTTCTGTTGTGGCCATTGACATTGTTCCGTCGGTTGCGGGGGCGCGGCTTCAGGCTTGGTTCCTGTCGCCGGATTGCTGTCTTCCGGTTGGACGGCATTGGTGATCTGGTTCTTTCCGGCCCGGCCCTGAGCGCGTTGCGCGCGGCCTGTCCGGACAGTCACATCACGCTTTTCGTCAACCGCTGGTCGGCGGGTGTGGCCGAGTTGCTGCCCGGCCCGGACGCGGTCGTGCCGTTGGATGCAGTCCTGTTCCGGGCCTTCAAGGAGGACGTGAATGCCGGACAGATTCTAACCGAGCGCCGGTGTTTGCGGGCGCTCGGGCGCGAATCGAACTACGATCTGGTGGTTGACCTGCGCGGTGATTTCCTCAGCATCCTTGAGGCCCATTGGCTGGGGGGGCGACAACTGGTGTCCCGGGGTTCCCGCGCCGGCGGCTTTCTGTTGAGCCGAATTGTGCGCCAGCCGGAGGAAGGACGGGTCAGCGAGGTCGATCTGAATCTTGACTTTGTCAGTCGTCTGGCTGGTCGGCCGGTTGCGGCATCGCGGCCGACGTTCCGGCCGCTGCCGGCTTCTGCCTTCGGCGGCGCGGTGGCCGAGTTGACGGCGCGCACGGGGTCGGAGTATATCTGTTTTGCCGTTGCGGCGCCGTATGCCAGCCGGATGTATCCGGCCGCCAAATGGGTGGAGGTCATGCGGCGGCTTCGGGAACAGACCGGTCTGTCTCTGGTGGTCCTGGGGGCTCCGGGCGATCGCGAGTTGTGCGACTCCATCGCTGCCGACGCCGGGGACGGGGTGTTCAGCGCCGCCGGCGAGATGAGCCTGTTGGAATCCACCGCGTGCATTTCGAAAGCGAGGCTTTTCGTCGGGAACGACGGCGGTCTGATCCATATTGCCAGCGCCTTGCAGATCCCCCTGGTTCAACTCTTCGGCCCGGCGGACCCGGTGTGTTTCGGGCATCATGGCGAACGGGAGATCGTGATCCGCAAGGACTGTCCGTACAACCCGTGTCCGGAGCAGCACTGCCTGGCCCCCGACAACTGGTGCATGGATCGAATCGCCCCCGACGAGGTCGTGAAAGCTGCTTTGGACCAGTTGGCAATCAGCGGCTGAACGCGGCCAGGAAACCGGAGAGCCGTTTGGCGGCAGCCCATTTCCACCGCATGCGGCTGGACCACCACCAGCAGGTTCGCCGGCGCCTGGGGTCGTCCCGCAGCAGCGGCGGATGTCCCCGGCTCAGGTACTGGGGGATCTCCTCGAACAGGACCTCTTGCCATCGCCGCAAGACCGCCTCCCGGTTGTGGTCGCCGCGACGCTTCTTGCCGTTCTCCACCATCGCCCGATACAGCTCCGGATCCTCTCGCAAATGGTCCACCGCTGCCAGCGCTTCCGTCGTGTTCTGGACCTCGATATAGTCCAGTTCCGACTGCCGGAGATCGCGGTAGGCGCGTTCGGGGCCGAGAATGGCCGGGACGCCGGCGAGCCAGGCGAGGACCAGCTTGGTCCCGGGTTTGTGCCGGTACATGCCCGGAGCGGGTGGTCGCACGGCGACGATCAGATCCGTTTGCGAATAATCGTTCCAGTGCAGGTCGTCGGGGCGGTAGCCGCGATCCAGCGCACGGAAGCTGTCGTTGTCCCAAACCAGGCCCCGCTCTTTCAGTGCGGTCTCCCAGGCCGGCGCCCGGAAGTCCTCGTCCAGGCAGACGTCGAACCCTTTGTAGGCGACGCGTTCAACCCGTTCACCGCGACCCGGATCGCGCCGGATCAGCCCCGGTTGCGGCCAGAGCGGCACGAAGAACGCTTTACTTCCAGCCGCACCGCTGTTCTGGACCAGCTGGACGTCTACCAGATCGCAATAGCCCTTGTCATCAGCGACCATCACCACAATCGGGATCTGTTTGCCGGCAGGCGGCCGCAGCAGCCGGCCGAGGAAATACGGGTGGACGACGGCGATGTCGGCGTCGGGGTATTCCGCCGTCAGCTCCACAGCGCCGCCGGCCTCGCGCAGGCGCAGGTAGGTCTGCAAAATCCAGCAGCGCTCACCTTGGATAAAGGCTTTCCAGTCGCAGTCGCAGTCCAGGCGCTTCAGGGCGTCGACGTCCGTTTCGTCGGGGACGAAAAAGGCGATCGATGGTGTAGAGAGATCGGTGGGCACGATTGGTTCATCCAGGGAGTCTAAGGAAGTCGATTTGAACGTAACCCGCAATCCCGACAGCGACAAGTTTGGTTGAGGAATTGGGCGGCTTGCTTCATCCGGGTTCGACCGGGCCCATCTACGAGCCCATCTAGATGGGCTCGGCAGCTTGGGAACGATCAAATGCGTTCGATTCGACCCGTGGCGGCGACTCACTGCCGGCCCGGCGTCCGCCGGTATTGGACGAGCGTGACCCGCTCGTATTCGTGAACGCCGATTTCGTCGTACGCGGATTCAATCAGCCGGCGGATTGCTTCAGCCCGTCGAGTCCGGCCGAGGTGTTCGATCTTCTCGTGCGCCAGGACGAGCCACACCCGGTCTGCCCCGGTTGCCGTCAGGCGTTCCGCCAGGCGGGGATCCGCCGGCGGCTGGGCGCCGCCCATGGTGTATCCGGCCGGTACCAGATACAACGGATGCACCTGGGATACCGGTGCGAAGTAGGGGATATGCTGCAGTTTCCGGTCTGGCGACATCCGGGCGGCGTGGTAGTCCACGCACAGCCTTGTGAATGGGCAGAAGACCACGATTGCATCACTCGACTTCGCAGCGACTTCAAGGTGGCGTACCGGTTGCCGCCAGTCCTCTTTCTGGCCGCAATAGGAGAACTTGGCGGCCGGCTTCTGGGCCACGTGAGCGAGAAGCAGCAATGGGACATACCGCAGCCAACGGTGCCGCACCAGGTTCAGGCAGCCCCCGGCCAGGACGGCCAGTGCCGGCAGCAGGATCGTGAAGTACCTGGTGCAGAACATCGGTTTTAGCAGGGACACCAGCAGTACCAGGACCAGCGGCAGGAAAAACCAGACGACAGGCAGCGCCCAGGACCAGGCCGGATAACCGCGCCCTGTCCTGACAACCTTCCAGATCGCAGTGATGACGCCGACCAGGACAACCGCCAACAGGATTCGAAGGCAGTCTCTGCTCCCGCCCGCAAGCACAAAAAACGTCCTGAAAATCTGGGTTGTTCCCGGCGTCTGAGCCCAGTCCGTCTGGGACCCTGACCGGAAGAGGATGAACAGTGCCAGCGGGATCAGCGCGATGAACGCGCCGCCGTAGACCACCAGCAGGGAGCGGAACGGGATCTTCCGACGCGGCAGCACGGTGAGCGAGACCAAGTGTGCGATGATCACCAGGGCGCCGAAAAAATGAGTATAAACCGAAGCCACACAAAACAAGCCGTACAGGAACCAGCGCCAGTTTCGATGGGGTTGTTTGAGGCATTGGACGAACAGCAATGTGCCTGCCGCGGCAAGGCACAGCAGCATTCCGTACCCCCGGGCTTCCTGGAACTTGGCGATCGCCTGGGCGTTGCTCAGCAACAGCAGCCCGGCAGCGACCCCGGCGAACGTTGAAAACAACGCGCGCCCCAGGAAATAGACCGCCACCACGGCGCCGACGCCGAACAGGGCCGACAGCGCCCGGGCCCACGCCAGACTGTCCCCGTCGCACCAGAGCTTCAACAGCACATAATAGAGGGCCTGGTTTGCCTCGTGCGCCGCCAGGATCTGCCGGAACTCCACCCAGGGCAGCTTGATCAGTGACAGTGTGAATGCCTCGTCGACCCAGATCCCTTTGGCGGAGATTCGGAAGAAGAACGCCGCCGCGCCGGCCAGTGCGAGGAGAGTCGGGCAGGCATACAGTGAAACCCAATCCCCTGGCGGGCGGCAATCGCTTTCTGCTTCTGAGTCGTCCTGCCCGAGGGGCAATTCGTCGTCTGCGAGTTCCATCCGTGGTTTGCTGTTCATTTCTCCCACTGCAGCCTTCGGACATATCGAGTGCGGACTCTGGAATTTATCGCGGCTACCCAGCCAGTGCAAGCCCGGGAATAGGCGAGGGGCGCATGTCACTGCCGCAGGTGTTTCCTGCCAACAATTGGCTCGATCATACGACCCCAGGCGGTTTGCCCGCCTGGTGAAGAAGTTCATTAGAGCGTATTAGAAAAAGCCGTAGCCGCTGTCCATGCCTCTTTCCCCCTTATCTCAACCTTTGTTCCCCCTTCCGGAGCAGGATTTGACGAAGGTTGAGACAAAGGTTGAGACAAAGGCCGGATCAAAAAATCGACTGCAGTATTTGTGAAAATGCTGTAGTGGCTACAAGCCCTCACCCCTCACCCTGCTTTTCGGGCGCCGGGAAGCCGGCTTCCCGGCGCCCGAAAAGCAGGATCGCGGGGCCGTCTCCTTCCCTGATGAACTCATTCACCGGGCCGGCAAGCGACCCGGGGTCTTGAGAATCGAAAACAACAGGCGCCGACAAACCCACCGCAGGCTGGACCGGCAACGTATCTCGCGCTATGGTGCGACTCCTGCCGCGGTGCGAGAGAATGATCAACAGAACTGACATGCCCTCGCGGGCGCGGCGGTTGTCGCCCTTGAGTCCGGGCTGAGCCGGGCTACAGTCATTTCCGGGAAAGGATACCGCCAATGACAGAGGGTTGCAGCAAGAACATACGGGTACTTCACCTGGTCCGAACCATGGGCCACGGGGGTATCCAGGCGCGCCTCGTGGATCAGGTTCGAGAACTCCAGGACAACGGGTTCGATATCGATGTTCTGACCCACTTCGACCCGCCCGGCGAGCTGGCCGCCGGCGTCGTTGAACACGGCGGGCGGGTGATGCAGGGATGCCATCCGCGGTCGCCGCTGCGGCACCTGAAATTCACCGGGAATCTCCTGCGGGAGAACGGGCCCTATGATGTTGTCCACGGCCACCATTCCGGGCTTTGGGGGCCGGTCATGCGGCTGGCCGCCCGGGCCGGCGTGCCGGTGCGGATCGTACACTGTCACGGCGATGTCGTCCGCGCCCGGCCGGCGCTCCCCGAGCGGCTGTATTGCTGGTTCGGCCGGCAATTGAGTCGGCGTTACGCCACCCATGCCATCGCCGTATCGGAGCACTTGGCCGCGCCCTTCTGGGGGCGCAACTGGCAGCAGGACAAGAGATTCGCTGTAATCCCCCAAGGCTACTGCTTTGCCGACTTTGCCGCCGCCGTGCCGGCGGCCTCTGTTCGGGCTGATGTCGGGATTCCCGAGAATTCCCGGGTTGTCGGGCACGTGGGCGGTTTTGCCCCGCAGAAGAACCATGCGTTTATCCTGGATATTGCCGCGCGCCTGGCCGCAGAGCCGGACATCTGGTTCCTCTTCGTTGGTGACGGTGAGCTGCGGCCGGCAATCGAACGTGAATTCCGCCGATTGCCCGGCGTGGGCGAGAGAGCCGTCTTCGCGGGGTGTCGCGATGACGTCCCGCGGCTGATGCTCGGGGCAATGGACTGCTTTGTGTTCCCGTCTCTTTCTGAGGGCCTGGGCGGTGTTGTTCTGGAAGCACAGGCGGCGGGCTTGCCGACGATCGCTGCGACCACTGTTCCCGCTGTGACGACCGTGGTCCCCGAACTGGTTACGCGTCTGGAGCTGGCGGCCGGCGGCGATGCCTGGGCGGACGCGGTCCGACAGCATTTGAGCGGTCCCCCGCCGGTGCCCCGCGGCGTCGCGCTTGACCGCCTGAAAGCCAGCCCGTTCGACATCTCCCGGCACATCAAAGCGCTCAAAGCGATCTACTCCGGGGAAGCCTGACGGCGAACGTTACCTCTGCCTGCCCCTGCCAAGCATCGACCGTTTGAGAAAACGGGCGAGCCGCAGGGGGCGGGAAAGCGATTTGTTGGCGTGCGGGAAAGGCACGTTGGGGATTGGTCTGCCGACGAGGCCGCAGATGTCCTCCCAGCCGTCGCCTTCTTCCCAGCAGACCTCAACAAAGTCGTCAGGTCGGTCGGCGAAATAGCGTCGCGCTTGCTCGTTGTGGTGTTGGTAGTAGTCCATGTGTTCTCGGGGATGGTCCGCCGGCCAGTCGAATCCAAAGACATGTTCTTCCATATTGCTGAGGGGACCGATGTTGTCTGCATGGCGGCAGAGACTGTCAAACCACTTCTGTGCGGATGTCCGGCGTGTGAGGACGAACTTCGTGCCCGGGAAGGCGGCGTCCATCTCCCGGTAAACCAGCGGCCAGGGCCAGTCCTCGAAGCTGTCCCAGGCGGCGGCCTTCTGGAGCAACTTGTCGATTTGCCCCTTTCGCCAGAAAGTGAAGGCCTCCAGGTCATACGAAATGTGCGACAGCCCCCAGTGCTCGAAGCAGAGTCCAAGCGTGGTTGTCCCCGTTCGGTTGAGTCCGATACCCACGACTTTCATGCGTTTGTCTGCGTTGCCTTCAGGTTGCTCATCGTTTGTCTCAACATTCGTTGGTTGTTTTGCCGCGCCGGGCGCAGCTCAATCGCCGCCGGCGCAGCCGGAGGCGAAGGCGGCTTGCCATGTCTGCGGGCGCAGTCAGAAGCCAGCGGCAGAGGTGTCGCAGCCGGCGAAAGCCAAGGAAACAGGCAAGGACCTCCCGTCGATTCGTGGGATAGATGTACCCGAACGGGTGGAACACCCGGGCGCCGGCAGCGCGCCGCAGATTATGCCGGATGATCCGCAAGGGGACGGACATGACATGACCGGTCGGCAGAAGGACCCGATCGGTTCTCGGCGGCGGCTCTGTGTTCGGGTCGTTGAACCACCAGGTTTCCAGGGATTCGATCCGGCGGAATTCCATGGCGAACACGCGGGCGTAGGTCGGCAGGCGGTACTCGACCATGCCGAGTTCCGGTTGTTGCATCTCCGCATAGCGCTTCAGGAACGATCGCGGCAGGCAGGCGACGACGAAATGACAGGCCAGCAGGGGGCCGTCGTAGCCGTAGTGCTCCGTCAGGTGCTGCCGGAAACGCTCCAGTTCACGGCGGCGTTCGGGCAGGTCACGTCGGGTCCAGACCCAGAAGGATTCCACCTCCGGAACCGGCCGTACGCCGCTGACCACGATTTCGTTCTTCTGCGCCCCGGCAAAAAGGGCGTCGATACTGTCGAAAACCAGCATGTCCCATTGAACGACGACAACGGCATCCCAGGCGAGCTCGACGCCGCGTTCCCTGTACCAGTCGCTGATCAGCAGGTCGCCGTTGACCCACTTCCATTCCGGGGACCGCGCTTCAGGGAAACAGTAGAAGTCGTCCAGCCACTCTTCCAATTCCGCCCGGAATCTGTCAGCGCCGGCCGGATCGCCGCCGTAGAGCCCGTAGATCCGGGTGTCGGGGTTCGTGCGACGCAGAAGCTGCAGCCGGTTGCGGCAGATGGCGACGTCCGTGTAGAACCAGAACAGGATGGCTCGCTTCATTTCCATGGCAGCGCTGTCAGGTGTCGGCACTATTTCTGTTCCCCGTCATCGCCCGCCCGGCCGTCGGTGTTCGGTTCTGGTCGGCGCTGGAAGGGCAGCATGTTCAGCAGTTGTCCGCGTAGTTCCCGGTCACGATACAGAACCAGCAGACAGTACAGCATACCGCTTGCTCCGGCCGCTCCGAACAGCATGAGGATGTTGGCGTTCAAGACGAATTTGACCACGGCCACCACGGCCAGAAACGGCAGGCCCAGAGCAATGGGAGCGCCTGCCAGCGACAGCAGCCGGCCTGGCTTCAGGCCGGCCCGGCTGCCGATCCAGGCGGTCTGTACGGCCATGACCACGACGCCGGCCGAGGAGCACAGGTGCAAAGCCAGCCAGTCGTCACCGAAAAGGTAACCTATCCGGATGCCGCCGATCTGACCAATGAACAGGAGTACCATGAAGACGAGGTTCGCCGCCTGCTTTTCGAGGATGGTGAACAGCCCGCGCAGCGGCACCGTGACAAAGCGCATAAACAGGCTGGGGGCGAGGATTGCCGCATAGAAACCGGACTCGAACCATTCGCCCCCGAGGTATACGGCAAATGTCTCAGGCCCGATCAGCATCAGCATGCCGAAGGGCACCACCCCAAGCCGGAGCATGCGCAGAACAACCTTCTCAACCAGGCCGGGGAGATCGCCGTCGTGCGCTTTAGCGTGGGCGATGTGCGGCATGAACGCCTGACTGACCGACTGGCCGAAGAACAGGATCGGCATCGACAACAGCATGACCGCGTAGGAGTAGTGCCCGCCGGCCCGCGCACTGAAGTAGGAGACCATCAGAATGGCCGGGACATGGTAGCCGGCCGCGCCGAGGAACTGTGCCGGCATGGCAAACAGCGGGAAGTTGATATAGCGGCGCATCAGCTTCGGAAAACGCCGCAGCCGGAGGTTGCGCCACAGAAAACGACCGTCGCGCCAGAGGTAGGTCGACGTGAGCAGCATGAGTTGAAACCCCACGCCGATCGTCCGGAAGGCAATCAGATGCCCGGCCAGGACATATCCCATCCATCCCAGGCCGATGCACAGACCGACCCGGACGACCGTGGACAGGACCTGAACGTTTGCCATGAGCACAAAACGCTTGTGCCGGGAGGCCCAGACTCCCAGAGGCGACCGCAAGCCGAACACCAGCACGGCAATCGGCAACAGCCAGATATACGGTTCGAGTTCTGTCGCTCCCATCAGCCGCAGAATGCCGTTGCCGCCGAGCCACAGCACCAGACCGCAAACGGCGGAAAGGGCGCCGCACAGCAGGCAGGCCAGAACCATGACATTGCCGGCAGTCTCATCGTCCTCAGGTACAATGACTGCGGCGCCATAGTTCAGATTCGACACTGGGCCGGCGAGCTGAGCGATCGCGGCAAACACGCCGGCCAGGCCGAAGACCGCCGGACTGAACAAACGGGAGATCACCGGCGCCGAGAGCACGGTCATCGCCTGAACCAGCAAGGCCCCGCCGGACAACACGGTGACGCTCGAGACGAAGCCGATGCCGGCCTTCTTGACGGCACTCATGGAAACCTCCGCGGGGGCGTGAAGAACTGCTGCTGGCGCCTGCCGGCTGCCGGGTGTGAGGAAGAGGCGTTTTTCATCAGAACCTTGTGCCCAGTGGAACTCGAATGTGAAGCGGAATGCCAGACCATACTGACAGCGCCTCGAAAGTCAAAACCGTTGATGCCGCCGACAGAAGTCCTGCGGACAGTTTCAGACGATCTGCTTTCGAGCGTGGCCGTCCCGACCTCTTGGGTGCCGGGATCTCGACCGCGCATCCCCGACTTCTGTCGGGAACATCAAAATGTTGTGTAATCCATTGGCTCAACAGCATTGTCGCCGAACCCCCGGCGGTTGGCCGGGCCGCTTGTGATTGGCCGCGACGGCTTGTCTTATGTTCGAGCTGATCCCGGCGGGTCCGCCTCCAGCCGTACAACTGTGTCGGACGTCTCTATCGGTTGGCTTGACAGACCGCAGGAGTTACCGCACTTTGGCCGCATTCGATGAACCGAAGATCCGGTTCCTCCGCCCGAAAGGAGCACATTGAAACTACATCGAATCCCACAGATCGCGCGAACCCTGTGGAATGCAGTTCGGCATGCCCGCTTCGATTACCTCTGGGCCTGGTCGCTCATGGCTCTGGCCTGGCCGTTGCCGAAAGGCGCGCTGGGTAAACAGCATGCGACCCGCGTGATGGAGGAAGAATGGGATTTCATGATCCTCCTGGACGCCTGCCGCTTTGACATGTATCGGGAAGTTGTGGATTCCGCCGCCGACAGCTGCATCTCAGGCGGGTCATATACGCAGGAATGGCTGGAGTTCAACTTCAACCGCGAGTGCAAAGATGTTGTCTACATCGCCGGAAATCCGCATTTTGCCAGTGTGCATCTGAAGCATGTATTCGGCTTCAACCCGTTCCACCACGTCGAAGAAGTCTGGGACTACGGCTGGAGTGACGATCTTAAGACGGTGCCGCCGGAGGCCGTAACCCGAGCTGCCGTCAAGTGCGCCCACACCTATCCCGATAAGCGCATGATTGTTCACTACAATCAGCCGCATCACCCATTCCTCGGCGATCAGGAGATTACCGCTCTTGAGCATGGGACGTGGAGAACTGTGGAGGGCATGGAAGGCGGGCTGGAACAGAACGTGACGACCGTCTGGGACCTGGCCTGGAAGAACAGAATCAGCGACGACCACCTCCGCGCGGCGTACTGGCAGAACCTGCGTCTGGTGATGGTCGAGGTCAACAAATTGCTGGAGCAGCTCAGCGGCAAGGTGATCCTGACTGCCGACCACGGCAATCTCCTTGGCGAGTGGGGGCTCTACGGCCATCCCGCCAGTCTGCGGCTGGAGTCCCTGGTGCGCGTGCCCTGGGTTATGCTGAAGAACGGCTCGCGGCGGGCCCCCACCGAGTCTGCCCGCATCCGCGCCAGGATCGCGGCACTGAAGCAGGCGGGAAGGGTCTAGCTTCATCTCCCGCGAAAAGATCCCCCCGGCTGTGCCGGGGGAGTGTCAGCCTCCCTTCAGTTTTGCTTTCGCCACGACTTTCCCGCCCTTTGCTCCGGAATTGGCAAACATTTTGCCAATTCCGGAGCAAAGGGCGGGGTTTCTGGTGTGCCGGCAGAACTGAAGGGGGTGTAAATACTCCCCAAGTTGAGCTTGGGGCCGTTTCTCGGGAAGCAGAAACACGATCCCGCACCCTTTTCGCGGACGTTGTAGCTTGATTCATTCAGAAGTCTTCCACTGCGAGCCGTCATCGTACTTAATCTTAAGCAGTTCCAGCCGACGACGCTCTTGAAGCATGTCCAGGCGCCGGCGACCGGCTGGCGGCTGTAAGTTCTTGATCACACGCACACTGACGGCTCGCAGTAGAAGTCCGGCAAATATCTCAAGCTAGCTTGGATTGAAGCGTTCCTGCATCAGACACAACCCGAGCAGTGACTGGAGCATGACATCTGCAACCCGGGCAAACGCGTCGCCTGAACGTCGTTGGTCGGCAAGGCATTCGGTTATGAGTGCGCGCAATTTCGGGGTCTCGAAAAACGGCAGGTTCTCGGCTGCGGAACTGTTGAAGGTGTCCTCGTAGAGCTGCCGCAATCGGCCTCCCGGTGCGAGCGTCTGCAGGGGATTGATGAAGTGCTGCTTTTTCCGCCGGTAAATGGTGTCGGTTACGTAGGGCTTCACGCATTCACGCAGGATGAATTTCTCTTGGCCTTCGCGGATCTTGAGCGAAGGCGGAAGCCTGCAGCCGAACTCCACCAGTTTTTGGTCCAGATAGGGCGTGCGCCCCTCTATCGAGTGTCCCATTTCGGTACGGTCCGCCACCTGTACGAGGAAGAAATGAAGCAGCTTGATCTTCGACCAGAGATACACCGAGACGTTCAGAGGGTGTCGCCCCTTGAGACGTCCCGCGACGTCAGTTTCGCTGAGGAACTTCGCTATCGGATCAAAGGATGGTGGACACGCAATGGCGTTCCTGTCAATGAGTTTGAGAATCGGGTCGGGATTGATCCACATGGGGCTGAACCCAAGTGCTGTTGCCAAGTCCTGTAAATACGGTGCCGCTCGCCGTCGGGTCCGTCCCTTGAAGTCGATCCTGAAGGGAGGATATCCGGCATAGACGTCATCTGCTCCCTCTCCCGTCAGCACCACCTTCATGCCATGCTCCCGGGCTAACCGACTCAAGCGGAATTTCGCTGCGGCACTGAGTGTCGCCGGACTTTCGCAATGCCAGACCGCATCCGGCAGACAGTCGGCCAGGATGTCCTCAGACACCTGACATACATGAAAGTTGGCGCCGACCATCCTGGCCGTCTCCCGGGCGAGGGATGCCTCGTTGGCTTCCTCATCATCCCAGGCCACCGTGAACGCTTCTAAGGTACAATCAAACTGCTTGGCTGCGATGCCGATGATGCCTGACGAATCAATGCCGCCGCTCAGGTACATGCCCACCGGGACATCGCCCTGCAGGCGTATGCGGACCGCTTCGCAGAGGATTTCCCGTCCCCGTTCGATTGCTTCCGCGTCGGAAATCTCCTTCGCTGCATCGGTCGGTGGGTAGTCAAAGTCCCAGTACTTGGTTTGGGATGCGGCGGCCGCCGGTGTGGCCAGCAGGAAGTGCCCCGGCCGAATCTGATGCACTCCTTCGAAGTATGTCTGATCTTCGGAGGGAATGCCGTAGAGATGTTGGACATATCCGCGTCGGTCCCAGCGGCAGGGAACTCCAGCGGCAAACAGGGCCTTCGCTTCAGAGGCTAAGTACAGGTCTCCATTGTGTTCTGAAAAGCAGAGGGGCTTGATGCCGAAACGATCACGAGCGGCGAAGAGCCGGTCGCGATTACTGTCCCACAGAACGAAAGCATATTCTCCCCGCAGATGGGTAACACAATCAACGCCGTACTGCTCGTACAGATGAACCAGAATCTCACTGTCCGAATGGGTGCTGAATTCGTGCCCGTGCTGCTTCAGGTTTCGGCGGATTGCTTCAAACCCGTAGAACTCACCATTTACCGCGGCGGTAATGGAGTTGTCTTCGTTCGTGAGCGGTTGCTTGCCGGTGAACAGATCAACGATGCTCAGGCGCTTGTGGGCGATCCCGATGGTTCTGTTCGGCGATAGCCAGACATCCCCTTCGTCCGGCCCACGGTGTTCCAATTCCAGGGCGCCGGCGAGCAGCGCCTTCAGTTCAATGGGGTTGCCGCGGGAAAGGATGCTGAAAAGGCCACACATGCACGCTCCAGGTCTATTTTTTGAGGATCTCCATGAGGTGGGGGAGTCCGATTCGGCTCAGTTCGAGTGAAGTATAATACCAAATCCTTGTCTGGATGCAACCCGGACGCAACCGGGTATTCTTGAAAACCTGGAACGGCCATCGTAGTCTACCGCGTGGCAGACAGAGAACGCTCCCGATGATTCGATGAGGAGTCGGTTTGAGTATTATGGAGCAATATGGGCAGCAGGTGATTTCTGAGCGGTACTCACAGCCCTTTCGAACTGTGGCGCGGTTGATCTACCGGTTGCCGATAGGGAACCCAAGGCGCCGTTCCTTCTGCGGCATCGCGGGCGAGATCTGGTTTCGGCTGTTCTGCCGCCCGTTCAGCCGGATCCGTGTTCTTCCGGATACCCTGCTGATTGGCGCCAGCAAGAGCGGAACAAGCTCGCTGGCGGCAGCGCTGTCCGCGCATCCGGACTGCCTGCCGCCGTTCTTTAAAGAACCGCGGTACTTTGATTCATGTCGCTGCAAACCCCATGAGCTCGCAGTCTATCGCGCCCATTTTGCCACTTCGGCCTATCGGTGGACCAGGCAGTTGGTCACCGGTAGGAGGCCTTGGGTTGCGGATTTCTCGCCGACCTACTATGATCAGCCACATGCTCCCCGGCGTGTCAGGGAAACGCTGGGACAAGACGTCAGGTTGCTCATGATCGTGCGCAACCCGGCTGACCGCGCCTACTCGCAGTACAAGTTCCAGAAGGGCGGCGAGCAGGAAATGGCCGAAACGTTTGAGATGGCGCTGGATTTGGAGCAGGAGCGACTGGCCGGTGAAGAGAGGAAGCAACTCAGTGATCCTTCGTACTTCAGCGAGCCGGTGAATCGCCACGGCTACGTGACTCGAGGCATGTACCTTAAGTACATCAAAAGGTGGCATCAGTATTTCAGTCCCGAGCAATTGCTGGTTGTTCGATTTGAGGATTTCGTGGCGTCTCCGCAGGCGGCAGTCGATGAAGTCTGCGACTTCCTCGGAACTCCGCGACACGCGGTTCCCACAGCCAGGCACAATATCAGCAGGGGAGGTCATCAGATGGCGCCGGGAACCCGCGCCAGATTGATTGAGGTCTTTTATGAACCGAACCGGCAATTAGCCGAATACCTGGGCTGGGACCGCGCTTGGGACGAATAGCCCTGTCGCATTCCTTCAGCCGGGCGCTTTCGGCCACCGAATTCCGTGCTACCTTCAGCATCTCAGGCTCGCATGCCGCGATAGGTAGCGCGAAGGCCGCAATCACGGAACTCCATCGCGGCAACGAATACCTGTCGATCCGGCAACAAAGATGAAAGGAAAGCAGACGTGGACGTCGGCGATCATCACTTCACGGCCTATGTCGGGCCGCCCGATCAATACGATTTCATGGGGGCGACCCAGTTCCGACTGCTTTCCGCCCTTGGTCTTCGGGCGCACCATTCCCTGTTGGACTTCGGTTGCGGTTCGCTGCGCGCCGGCAGGCTGTTTATCAGTTTCCTGGATGAAGGGCGATACCACGGCATCGAGCCGGAGAAATGGTTGATCGATGAGGCGATTAAAAACCAGACGGGAGAAGACCTGCTTAAACTGAAGAAACCGCAATTCAATCATAACAGTGACTGGCAGACCGATGTCTTTTCCCGACAATTTGATTTCATCGTCGCCCAGGCCGTCTTCCCCCGGGCGGGCAGCGATTGTCTGCGTGCCGGGCTGCGGAGTTTCTGTGGTTCCCTGAAGCCGGACGGCCTTATCGCGATGTCCCTGCTGGAGGGAGCCCGGGACTATGAAGGCCGGGGTTGGGTTCCGGCAGGTCTTGTCAGTTACCGCCCGGCGACAATCAGGCGGATTGCCGTAGAGGCAGGCCTCTACATTACCAGGATCCCCTGGTATCATCCTCGACTCACCTGGTATATTCTGGCACGGGATAAACGGCGACTTCCGACCAGAGCCATGTCCCGCCAGCTTGGCGGTACCGTCCTCTATGACCCGGAATTTGCCGACAGTTGGCGATTTCTGCCGCGGCTGAGGAGGGCAATCGTCAGGTTCCTGGTGCGGAATCTGCCCCCTTCCGTCGTGGATCGCCTGCAGAAAGTGGTCGGCAACAGCAAGGACAGTGATGATTCGGCCGCCACCGACAGCGGTGCGGATCAAGCCGCTGATCACAACGCGTCTACCTGATCGGGAGAAGAAAATCGGACAACCGAACGGAGAAACAGGGACTTGCTGACGATGACGGGATGGATGAACGCCGCCAATGGCTGGAGAAATCGATGTTGGAAGTATAGAGTCAGAACAATATGAGTGACCAGAAGACAAGCGTAACGGTTCCCGTCGATCTGTTTGAGGCGATTGCCGCCAGAGTCGAGACGACCGAGTTCGAGAGTGTCGAGGAATACGTCGCATTCGTTCTCAGAGAGCTCCTTCGTGACGAAACACCAGAAGAACCGCAACTGAGTGAACAGGACGAAGCCGAAGTCCAACGCAAACTTCGCGACCTGGGCTATATGGAGTGACCTGCGGACGAATGCTGGATCCCGACACCAACTATCTTGTTTCCGGTCTCGAGCGCAGCGGCACCTCGTTGATGATGCGGATGCTGCATCTGGGCGGTGTCCCCGTTGCCTTCGATGATTCCCGTGCTGCCGACGACCACAACCCGAAAGGGTACTATGAACTGGCCGGCGGCAAGATCATCAGCCGGCTGATGGACGGTAGTTTCGATCTGCTCCCCCATCGCGGCAAGGTCCTCAAAGTTACGGCCTACGGACTCAAACTCCTGCCCGTCGGCCGCTATCGGATCATCTACATGCAGCGCCCATTGGAGGAGGTCCTGCGGTCCATGGCGAAGATGGGCGCCGACATCAGTCCCGAGACCGATGGCCCCTTGTTTCAGCGTGTGAACCGCTTTGCCCTGTCGCTCATCGAGCAACGAGACGACATGGAGTGCCTTACGGTGGGTTTTCGCGACGCGCTTGGCGACGCTGCCGGAACCGTTGATGCGTTGAACCGATTCCTGGGGATCGAGCTTGATCGCGCCGCCGCCGGCAAAGCAGTTGACCGAAGCCTCTATCGCAATCGGGGGCCCGCCTGATCTGATTGACAACGCGGTATTCGGTGCTCTTGTACTGACTTTACAGTTATCGCAGGGACGGATGCGTTGCGTGTTTACCGGTGCGACGTGACGGTGTTACTGCGGGGCGTTTTCCCCCCGATGGTCCGTGCCGCAGATGTCCGCAGACGATGCGGTCGGTTAAGGTGTCCCCCAGGATAAGGGAAGCGTTCACTGCAATGTCGCAACGACCGAGAATCCGATACGGCCACAGCGAGTTTGAGGTGGACTTGCCGGCCGGCGAGTTCATCGGCACTTTTGAGCCAACCTGTCCGCGTCCCGCCGCGGACGCTGGACAAACCCTCCGCGACGCTCTCCGGAATCCAATCGGCTGTCCGTCGCTGGCAGACCGCGTGCGCGGCCTGGACACGGCGGCAATTCTGGTCCCCGGCAAGGACCGGGTTGCCGGGGCAGATACGTATGTTTCGGTGATCCTTGACGAGTTGAACGCGGGCGGTATCTCTGATGGCAATATCGAGGTAACGCTTGCCACCGGAACCCATGCCCGGCACTCCGACGAGGACATCGCCGCCATCCTGGGGCCGGAGGCCTTCGCCCGCGTCAACTGGCGGCGGCATGACGCAAACGACGACAGCGAACTCCGTTGTCTCGGAACTACTTCGCGCGGCACCGAGGTGTGGATGGACAAGGCCGTCTTGGCTGCCGACATCAAGATTCTCACCGGGCGGATCATCCCGCACTACTTCGCCGGCTTCGGCGGCGGGCGCAAGGCCCTCCTGCCGGGGGTCGCCGGATTAAGGACGATTCTGCATAACCACAGCCTGACGCTGGACCCCGGCGGGGAGGGGATTCATCCGAATGTTCGTCCCTGCGGCCTGGAAGGCAACCCCGTGCATCTGGACATGGTGGAGTCCGCACAAATGGTGGAAAACACGTTTGTTGTAAATACCGTTCTTGATGTTGAGGACAAACTGCTCGCGGCGTTTGCCGGCGAGTTGCTCGCCGCCCATGAGGCCGGCTGCCGGGCGGTGGAATCCTGGTTTCATGTCACGTTGCCGGCGCCGTTGGACGTGATGATTGCCGGCGCCGGCGGGTCCCCTTACGACTGTGATTTTATCCAGGCCCTCAAAACGCCGTTTGACGTCAGGGAAGCGATCCGGCCGGGAGGCGCTCTGCTCTGGGTGGGTGAGTGTTTGGGGGGGATCAAAAAGGGGTTTGAGGATTGGGCCGGGGTTGAGTGCCTGCAGACGCTGAACGCCGCGGTCCGCAGCAACTATAATCTTGCCGGCCACAACAGTATTCTTCTGCGCCAGCTGTCGCGCGAGTTGAATGTCGCTTTCTGGAGCGAGCTGCCGGATGCCATGGTCCGCGGCCTTGGACTGCATCCGGTACAGTCTCTGGAGGAGGGCTTGGAGTGGCTTTCCGGAATGTTCACCGATGATTTCAGATATGGAGTTGTACCGTATGCCAACGTCACCTGCACAAGCATCCGTTGATGCAACAGCGAACCAACCGTCGCTTCGTTCCAAAACGGTTGCCCACCGCTGCATCCGTTGTGGCCGGGAGTACCCGCATTCCTACACAACGCTCTGCGATTGCGGCCATTTGATCGATGTCTTTTACGATCTGGAAAACGCCAGGCTCTACGATTCATCGAACCCGTATATCCGCTACTTCGACCTGCTGCCGATCGAGAATCCCGACAACCTGCTGCCGGTCGACCAGGAGCTGACCCCTTGCATCCACGCCGTGAAACTCGGAGCAGAACTGGGCCTCCCGAACCTCTATCTGAAGAACGAAACCGTGCTGCCGACCGGGACCACGAAAGATCGCATGGCGATTGTTGCCTTGTCCTATATGCGCGAGGTCGGCGTCCGGGCCTTCGCGGCGTCCTCCACCGGCAACAGCTCCAGTGCGTTTGCTCACTATATCAGTCTTTATCCCGAGTGTGACCTCTATCTCTTCGCCGGTGAAGAGTTCCTCCGACGCCTCGCCTTTACGGCCGGCGACCAACTGCAGGTCTATGCCATGCGCGACGCCACTTTCGTGGAAGCCTGCGAAGAAGCAAAGGCCTACGCCAATCGCAAGGGACTCGTGGCGGAGCGCGGTTTCTTCAACCCCGGCCGGCGCGAAGGCCTGAAAACAGCACTGCTGGAATGCCTGCAGCAGGTGCCGCAGACGGTTGACTGGTACGTTCAGGCCATCAGCTCGGCCATGGGTGTATACGGCTGCTACAAAGGCTGCCGAGAGCTTCAGCAGATGGGCGAGATCGAGCGCCTGCCGCGCCTGATGTGCATTCAGCAGGACACCAATGCGCCGATGGTCACCGCGTTCGAGGCCGGCTCCGATGTCATCCGGCCGCAAGATATTGTCGCCCGACCCTACGGCCTGGCCGAGGCCATCCTTCGCGGCGACCCGTCTCGCGTCTATCCCTATATCAACGAGATCGTCAAGGACAGCAACGGGCTGATCATGGCGGTGAGTGAAGCAGACATCCGCGAAGCGCGGCAAATGATCAATGAGCTCGAGGGCATCGACCCATGCTTCACTGCATCCACGGCCGTCGCCGGGCTGATCAAGTCGGCCCGCAACGATCGAGTCCCGAAAGACGATACGGTGGTGATCAGCATTACCGGTCGGGACCGAACCGACGGACCCGATGCGAGTGCCGTTACCTGGCTGCAGCGCGACGGCAACAACGGCTGGGTCCCGGAAGATCCAGCGGCCCCGATGGCGGTTGATTACCGGGAGGCGGCAATGTGAATACGGCAAGCGGCAGTAACTTGAGTCCGGAACTGTTTCAACAGGTAACGGCGATGATCAGACAGACGGCCGGCTTCAGCCCGGACGAGCCGATCGAAGCGGAGACGCCGTTGCTGGACGGCGGACTCGCCCTCGATTCGGTTGTTGTTCTTGAACTCCTGCTGGCCCTCGAGCAGAAATTCGACCTCGAAATTGACCCGGAAGATCTGATCAAGGACAAGGTCCTGTCGACCGCCGGTTCCCTGGTTGCCTTCATCGGGACGAAAACGCAAACGGCATGAGCCATGGCGATCCCGTTTCTCGATATTGATGGCCGTCCTGGGCCAACTGCCCGTCCTGCACTCGTCACTGCGGATCGCACCGTGTCGTTTCGCGATCTGGCGGCGGCGTGCCGAAGTGTGGCAACCCGTCTGGCCGCCGCCCGTATCCACCCCGGCGACCGCGTGGCGTTGCGCCTGCCGAATTCACCGGAGTTCGTCGCTGCCTTGCTTGGGGCGCTTCATCGCGGGGCGCAGGTTCTGCTCGTCGATCCCAAAGTAAAGGAGACGGAACTGCGCCCCGTTTGCCGGCGGGTCGGGATTGCGGCACTGCTGACGGGAGACGAGGCGGATTCCGACTGCCCCACTATACCGATTCCGCCGTTGGCGGAGCTCCTCGATGCCGACGACCGTGAAGCAGCCGCCGGCGATCACGGCGAGTCCGGTGCGTTCCTGCTGATGTCGTCCGGCACAACGGGGACGCCGAAGGTCGTCGTCCGCACCGTGGCCCAGGCCGCGGCAGCCGTGGACATTTTTCGCCGGACCGTACCGTACCGCAGTGACGATCGGATTCTGGCGACGCTTCCCATGGTCCACAGTTTCGGCCTGTTGAACGTGCTCCTGACGGGGCTTTCCGCCGGCGCGGCAATCTACCTCAACAGGTTTTCTCCCCGGCCCACGGCGGCGGCCATTGTCGCGAACCGCATTACGGTTCTGCCCGGTACCCCATTCCTCTTCCGCATGCTCGCGGAGACCGGATTCAGGACCGCTCCGGATTTCAGCAGCGTCCGCCTCGCGATTTCTGCCGGGTCGGCCCTCAGCCCGGCGATTGCGGCGTTATTCGAGGACAAATTCGGCGTTTCCATTCTGCAATCCTACGGTTCCACTGAGAGCGGTCCTGTGGCGGTTGGTGATGCGGCTGCTTCAGCAGCCAAAGCAAACGGCAATGTCGGCAGACCATACGCCGGTGTGAAGATCGAGATCCGGGACGACGCATCAAAGCCTGTGGCCGAGCGCCGGGAGGGCCTTGTCGCCGCGACCAGCCCGGCTCTGGCGTCCGGTTATCTCGAGGATCCGCAGGCAACGGCCGAGGTGTTCGTCAAGGGATATGTCCTGACGGGCGATATCGGCTACCTGCAGGACGGTGAGCTCCATATCCTCGGACGCAAACGTCGTCTTATCAGTGTTGCCGGGAAGAAAGTTGCTCCGGCGGAAGTGGAGGCTTGTCTGCGCGCGCATCCCGCCGTCGCCGACGTTGTCGTCAGCGGCGTACAGGCCGGTCGTTCGGAACGCATTCAGGCCGTCGTCGTGCGGGCCCAGCCGGTCAGCGTGCAGGAACTCCGAACCCATTGCAGCGAGAGCCTTGCCGCATTCAAGACGCCGCACATCATCGAGTTTGCGGCGAACCTTTCACAGGGCATCATGGGCAAACCCAAACAGGTGGACGACTGATGTCTCGCTTGCTGGCGCTGGCAAAATTCATTCTCAGCCACTTCGGCCGGTTCCTTGGGCGGTTCAATCCGTCGTGGGGAGTGTCGCTCGGCGGCATCGCCGGACGGCTCATGCATCTGTTGCTGGCGCGTCCGTCGACGGCAGCCGTGCAATCTCTGTTCGGCAACCTGTCGCGGGAGCAGGCGGCTCGAACGGCGCGCGCGATCGGCGTCAACTTCGGCCGCCAACTGGCGATGGACCGCTATGACTATGACAGACGCGGCCGCATGATCACGATGGAAGGCGAAGAGCGGCTGTTGGAGCTTTGGCGCCGCCAGCAGCCGGTCCTGGTCGTCTTTGCTCACCTCGGTCCGACCGGCAGTGTCCAGTGCGCCCTCTACAAATTGGGGCTGCCGTTTCTTTCCATGGTCAAATACGAACCCGCCTTGTCCTGCCCGGACACCGTTGAACGACTTGTGATCAAGTCCGACAGCAATCGCGCGGCAGCGGCCCTGAAAACCGGACTTGATCGCCTGCGCGATGGAGGAATCGTCAGTCTGGCAATCGATGGAGACGAGGGAGGAAGCGGCGTCCGTGTGCCTCTCCTCGGGCGTGCGTACCCGTTTCAGCGCGGCTCCGCCGTCCTGCAGCAGTTGACCGGCGCGACCGTGATTCCGGCATCCGCCGTCTGGCTTGACCGCGGCTCATCCATTCATGTGACCTTCCACCCCGACGAACTCGCGCCCGATCCGGCCTTGAACGGCCGCGAGTTCGAGCAGGAACACTTGACCTTGATGGCTTCCTGGCTGGACCGGCAGATGCGTCAAAACCCCACGCAGGTTCGGCCCTGGGTCATCTCGGCACTGCGGGCTTGTCCAAAATGGGAGACGTCAGACGATTCGCCGTGAGGGCACGACTTGAACTCAGAACTTGTCCCTGCCGTCGCTCCCGTGGAACGGGTTCTGTGAGATCGTGCCGGTTCCAGCTGCGGAAGCATTTGATTTGTAATTGCATCACCTTGGTTCCATGGCATTGGACAACCAGGGTAATTGGGAGATATCCTTTCTTCGCGGATGATCCCCTTTTGATATGAAATAGATGCACAGACATCTGCAGATAGGAGCTCTTCTCTGATGAGCGGCATACTTGGGGTGGTCGCCGGCGGCGCACCAGTTGATAAACAGAAGGTTGTCGAGGCTTCCGCCTTGCTCCAGCATCGGGGGGGCCATGGGATGTGGAACTGGATGGCTCTGGATGGCCGCTTTGTTCTTGCTTGTCAGGAACACCACATTGACTGTGCCGGGGCGCGACGAACTCCGCTCACGAATGAGGACGGCACAATCGTCGTTGCCGTCGACGGCACCTTCTATCAGATCGCAGAGACCAGAAATCGGTTGGAGCAAAGCGGCCATCGGTTTCGGACCTCATTGAACGGCGAGATCCTGATCCATCTCTACGAAGAACACGGCATCGACTGCGTCTCCCATTTGCGGGGAGAATTCGCTTTCCTCCTGTGGGATGAAAACAGAAAGCGGTTGCTGGCCGCCCGCGACCGCATCGGTATCCGCCCTTTGTTCTTTGCCGAGCATGATGGAGCGGTCTACCTGGCTTCAGAGGCGAAAGCGATGTTTGCTCTCGGTGTGCCATGCCGGTGGAATCGTGAGGGGTATATGCAGATGTTGCATGGGGTCCCGTCGGAACACCAGACTCTCTTCCGGGATGTTTGCCAGATTCGGCCCGGCCACGTGTTGGTCGCGACGTTTGCTGGCGCCGCGGCACAAAAGCGATACTGGGACTTCAAATTCCCTCCCGAAAGCCGGACAATGGATATCAGTGATGACGAGGCGATTCAAAAAACGCGCGAGCTTCTGTGTGAGTCGGTCCAGGTCCGACTGCCGGCGAAGGAGCGGGTTGGGGTGTACTTGAGCGGTGGTATCGACTCATCCGCCGTGCTCGGGATTGCCGCCAGGCAACTTGATCGCCCCATAGATGCCTTTACCATCGCCTGGCATGATGAGGATGTGAGCGAGGCCCCGTTGGCACGTCGGACCGCTGCTCGCGTCGGCGCTGACTTCCATGTCTTCCCGGTGAACGAAAATCTGCTTGCCGACAGTGTGGCGGACGCTATCTGGCGTTGCGAGACCCCGGTGACGCATAGCGGCGTGGCGAAGTTCCTGTTCAGCAGGATGGTGCGAGATCATGGCGTGAACGTTGCCCTCACCGGCGAGGGGAATGACGGGATCTTTGCCGGGAGTAGTGCTTTTCTCGTTGATAATTCGCGGCGAACGCAATCGCGGAGGGATCCCGGCATGGCCTATATGCAGGAGGTCCTTGGCGCCTGCCCCATGTGGATCCAGCGCGACCAGAAGTTCAGAATGCTGGCGCCGGCGTTTGCAGCGGAACTCGATGGTTTCCGGCCGGTGCATGCGTTTCTTGATGATCTCGACGCCGCGGAATTTCTGCGAGATCGCCACCCGCTTAATGTCTCGCTGTATTTCTATTGTCGCATCACGTTGGTCCATTTCCTGCCGCAGGTCGGCGATTGTGTCGAGATGGCGCACTCAGTTCAAGGACGGGTCCCGTTCCTTGACCACCGGTTGATGGATTATGCCTGCAGCCTGCCGACAATATTGAAAATACGCGATGGCCAAGGCAAATTTGTCTTCCGTGAGGCAGTGCGTCCATTCGTTGACCACTCCACAAGCCAGCGCCAGAAGGGCAGTTTTCTCAACCCGCTCATGTCTCTGTCGGAAGGAGGATCTTTGCGCCGGCTTTATCAGGACACGCTCAACAGCTCGGCGGCAGAAGATCTGCCATTCTTCGAGCGGTCCAAAATGTGCTCGTTCCTCGACAAGGCTGTCTCCGGCAGCCTGAGGTCGAACGACGCGTTCGCCCGCCATGCCGACCTGATGCTGCAGTCCTTCGTTGGGCTGTGCCTGGTGCAGGAGCTGTTTCGACCAAGCTGATTCTCGCTGAATCCGGCAACCGGAAGCCAAGCAAAGCAGGAATAACGACCAAACACTATGCGCCCCCCTGATTTCTTCATTGTCGGTGCGCCGAAGTGCGGCACAACCGCCATGTCGACTTACCTCGCCGAACACCCGGAGATCTTCTTCTCCATCCCCAAGGAGATCCACTTTTTCGGCAAGGACGTCCCGGGCCCTCGGCATGTCGGCAACTGCACGGATTACCAGGCGTTGTTCGCCGGCCATGAAGACCAGGTTTGCGGGGAGGGATCGGTCTTCTACCTCTACTCCCGGTTTGCCGCACAGGAGATCTTCCGCTTCAACCCGGACGCGAAGATTCTGATCATGCTGCGTGATCCCGTTGAGTTCGTCCGGGCTGCTTTTACGCAGCACCGGTTTGTTCTGACGGAACCGGAACCGGATCTGTGCCGGGCACTGGAGCTCGAGGACGAACGCGCCGCACGCAAGACGGGCTGGGCTCTATTGTACACCAGGATGGCCAGTTATGCCGGCCAGGTGGAACGCTACATGGAAGCATTCGGCCCGGATCAGGTGCAAGTGACTCTCCTTGAGGATCTCAAGAAAGACCGTTGCGCCGTTTATCGGAAAACCCTCCAGTTCCTTGACGTCGATCCCCACTTCGTGCCGGAGTTGAACGTCGTTAATGCCAGCAAACAGCATCGCAGCAGAGGATTCCACAGCTTGGCCCGTGGTCTCTGGCGGTTCAGCGGTCTGAAACATCTGGTCCCCAGGAAACTGGCGTTTCAACTGGCGCAAGTGTTTGTCCGACTCAACAGCCGACCGAAACCGCGCGAGACCGTTCCCCTGGACGTGCAAGAGTATATCTGGTCGCGGGTCGGCGAGGATGTCGGCGCTCTCGCGAAGCTGATCGATCGCGACTTGTCCCATTGGGGACCGCGGAGTGCAGCAGATGAACGCACCGGCGGCACGTCGGCAACCAGTGACAAGGATACCCCATGCCGACAGACGAAGAGCTGACACTCGATGGCAAGCCGGCCGACTCCGGGACGAACGGCCGTATCCCGAGCATAGACCTGTTCCGCACAATTGCTGTGTTCGCCGTGGTTGTCATCCACACGACGCCGTTCCGTTACGCCGAGGCAGGCTCGGCCCTCGACCTCCTGGGAGTGGGGGTCGTCCATGCCTGCCGCTTTGCCGTTCCGTTCTTCTTTGTCGTCTCCGGCTATCTCTGGGGCCGGAGCGTCGCGCTGAAACGGACGAAAGCCGAGGCTTACCGGCGCTCAGCGACGCGGCTGCTTCTGCTCTTCGTGATCTGGTCGATGTTCTACGGCGTCTCACTCGTTGATACCGGCAGCCTGTCCGAGCTTGGCGTCATCGGCTGGTGCGGCAGCGCCGTGGACAGCGTTGTCGGCCTCTTTCGCAAGCACTGGCTCATGCTTGCCTTTCAGGGAACCAGGGTTCACCTCTGGTTCCTGATGGGGCTGCTCTGGGGTATGACCATTGTTGCCTTGGCTAGTACGACGCGCCGCAATTGGGTGATCATCGGCATCGGTGTGGTGCTGTACCTGATTGGACTCGTCGCCGGCCCCTATGCGACCTTGCTGATGGATTGGCAGCCGACGTTCAATACCCGCAACGGGCCGTTCTTCAGCACGCTGTTCTTCGGCATCGGCTATGTGTTGAGTTCCATCAAGATTCGGCCATCCTTCAGGGTGGGTCTGGGGCTGGCTGTATTTGGGCTTCTGCTGCAACTCGCAGAGAGCTGCCTTCTCGCCTGCACGACGACGACAGATCCCGTCCGTTACGGATTCTTTCTCGGTACTGTCCCCTTCGGGATTGGAGTTGCCGTTCTCTGTCTCGCCGCCGGAAACGTCTGTGGGGAAGGACGGCTCGGCAAATGGGGCCGTTATACTCTGGGCGTCTATCTGTTCCATCCGTACATCGTCGAGAAACTGCAGCGCACTGATGCGAAACTGAGCTTCCCTGTTTGGGATCTGGCGTACCCGTTGATCGTGTATTTTGTTTCCCTGGCGGTGGTCTACGGCATCAGCAAAGTGCCTGTTGCCCGTCGGGCCGTATCATAGGCGATGCGCCCCGTCACTCGTTTGCCGCACTGCCTGTTGCCGAGGTGTAGAGTCCGCCCAGGGCTGAAACGCTCTGTTCCACGGCAAAATGGCTGCCGCGGAGGGCGGCGAGCGCTGTCTCCCCGGAAACTGTCGGCGGCGTCTGCTTGACACGCAAGATCGCCTGGGCCCAGGCGTCGGGCGGCAGGGACAGACTGAGCCGGGTGGCCAGTTCCGGGACAACGTCCGCTTCCGGGGTGATGGAATCGGCAAAGACAGCGGGCAACCCGGCGGCCTGGGCCTCGATCAGCACCAGTCCCAGGCCTTCGTGGAGCGACGGCAGCAGGAACACATCCACGGCGCCTTTGAGTAACCTGGGAACATCCCGCCGGTTCCCGGCAAACCGGATGTTCGCCCGCAGGCCGGCCTCGTCGACGGCGCTTTCGATTTCACCGCGCAACGGTCCATCACCAATCAGCAGGAACCGAATCGATTCGTCCAGCGGCAGGATCTCTCTGGCGATCTCGATGATGAACTGATGGTTCTTCTGCCTGGCAAATCTTCCCACGTGCCCGATGACAAAAGCATTCGCCGGCAAGTCGAATTCGCGCCGTACTTCAGCTCGATCGACAGGTTCTTCAAACGCATCGAAATCCTCACCGCAGTACAACACCTGCACGCGCGAATCCTCCCGCCAGCCGGAGCTGAAGGTCCCCGTTGCGGCGGCTTCGGAACAGGCCAGAGCATGCGTCAGACTGCGGCGGGCCAGACGCAGTGCCCCGCTGAAGTACAGTCGACTCAGCAGCCCGGCAGGCGGCCGCCGGGAAAAATCGTTGTGCGTGTGCAGAATGCGCACCGGCACACCGGCGCGACGCGCCAGCCACAGCAGCGGGCCGAGCATCGGCGTATGGGCGTGCATAATGTCATACGGACCGTGCTCGCGCAGAATCCGGCGAAACCTGGGCAACTGCCGCCACGGGCGCGTCAGCGGCGCACAGACATGGATGTTGCTCCCCAGCGCCCGGATCTCTTCCTCGTGCGTGCCGGGACCGGACAGATGAACGGCGAAGTCCAGCCGGTACTGCTCCCGGTCGATATTGCGCAGAATATGCATCAGCCACGTTTCCACCCCGCCGATATCCATGCTGAACACGGTCTGCAGTATTCGAATCGGACGCATGTTGATCCTCGGATTACTGGATTGCGGTTGGCCGGCGTCAACCTACCTTGGGAACTGACCGATGCAATCCAAGTCGCAGTCCGTCCGGAGGGCGGCCGCCCCCCCGGACGGATTGCGAATTGCCGGCGGCAAGGGGGGTAATGCGTCAGGGGGACGTCTGCACTTGCGTGAACTCCGGGTCGGCGTTATTATCCGGGGCGATTGAGTCGGAATGAGCCCAAGCCGGATTGCCGCAGATGATCGCCGAGGATTTTCGCGTCCACTACCGCCGCAAACGCAGAGGCATGAATCCGCCCCTGGCGTTTGTGACCACCCTCCTGATGCCGGGGCTGCATGCAATCCTGGCGTATCGTTTCGGTCACTGGGTCAGCCGGCGTGGGGTCGTGCTGAAGGTTCTCCTCCTGCCGCTCTACACGGTCCTTTCACTGGCCGTGCAGGCTGCCTGGGGTATCGAGATCGGCCGGCAGGCGAAACTCGGCAAAGGCGTGAAGATCATCCACCAGAACGGCATCGTGATCGCCGATTTTTCGGAGATCGGGGACAACTGTCTGATCATGCAGGGGGTTACGATCGGCCATTCCGGCCGCGGCCGGAACAACGGGGTGCCGGTCATCGGCAATCAGGTGCGGATCTGTTCCGGCGCCAAGGTTATCGGCAAAATCCGCATCGGCAATAATGTAACCATCGGCGCCAACGCGGTGGTCCACAAGGACCTCCCGGACGGCGTGACCGCCGTGGCGTACCCGGGATTCAAGATCATCGACGGCGACCCGGAATACCGTGACGCCGAGGGCGAATGAGGCCGCGGCCGTCCATTCGCGGACGTGGTGGAGTTGGGTGTCGGCCGGCGGCGTAAAGGTTGCCGGCGGCAGCGCCCGGGCGGGGTGGGGCGGTTTGTGACCCACAGAAACGTCGGGGTATCGGGTTCGTCTACAGATGCAGTCTGCTTTTGACGGCCGGCCAGATGACGTCGCGGGCGATGGCCCAGTCCAGAGGGGTTGTGATCTTGATGTTTGTCGCTTCCCCCGGGATGCATCGAATCGGGATGTCCCTGGCAAGCACCAACTGGGACGGGCTCTGCATCGTCACGTTGCTCCGTGCCGCCCAGGCCAACGTGTTCGCCAGAGTCTCTCTGGAATAGGCCTGCGGCGACTGCGAGATTGCCACGTCCGGTCTCGGCAGATCCGCGACGGCGTGTCCCGCGGCAAGACGCGACAGGGGAACCCGGCTTTGTTCTGTTGCCATGGCCGCGTTGCCGTCGCGGGCGGCAAGCAGAACCGTGCGGATCAGGTCCGGTGTTGCGAACGGACGGGCAACAATATGGATGAGGACGAGATCGCCCGGCGCTTGCTCGAAAAGGTGGGCAACGGTTTGCTGATAGCTGTCTTTCCCGGCATAAACGTCGACCTCCCCGGGAAGTAGTTTTCGGGCCGCGGCTTGCCGTGCCGGCGGGACCCCGACGACGACCCGCTCGCAGCAAGCCAGCAACTGTCGTGCGGCGAGGGCCAGCAGCGTGCTGCCTTCGAGTTCGAGAAAGGCCTTGGGCCCCAGCCCGAGGCGTGTGCCCGAGCCGGCGCCGGCCAGGATACCCACGGAACCTGTGACAATGTCCCGGTTCACGAGTTCCTCCCGCGGAGCCGCAGCAGCAGTTGTCCCAGACAACACCGTAATCGCCGGTATCGATGCAGTCTGGCCGCCAGTCTGGCGGCGGCCCACGGCAGGCTCAACCGGGCGGTTTTGCGGTGCGCGGCATGCGAATTCCAGGCCATGGCGACCCACTCCCGGTCTTCTGCTGGCGGTTTGAGCAGACGTCGAATCCGGTCGGCAACCCGTTCGGCGGCGCGGCCGTCGGCAGTGTCGCCGAAAACCTGCTGCCGGTACTTTGCTCGTTGCCGAGCCCGGGCTTCGGGATTGGCCAGGCTCCGATTGACCGCTTCCGGCAGTCCGGTGACGGCGTCGATCTCGATGCCCATGTCGCGGCACGTCCATTCCGGCCCCGACGGGTCATATGCAGTCTTGTCATGGAATCGCTTCGGGTTGTTGAAGAGGATGATCGGCCGGTCCAGCGCGAGGTAGTAGAAGATGACGCTCGACGCGTCAGACAGCAACACGTCGGCCGCCGCCAGAAGCGGGTAGACATCCGCATCCTTCTCGTCAACCAGCGTGATCAGTGCATCATCGGCGGCGGCCGCGCGCCACCAGTCCAGACAGTGGGGCGCCGCGTGCAGCTGCGCCGGGTGCGGCTTGATGACCACGCCGAGGTCTGGGAAGCGCTGCCGCAACAGCGCCGGCCATTCCGGTCCGAGCGGTTCGGCGGAGGACAGGCTCTCGGTGTAGGTGGGGGCGTACAAAAGAACCTTGCCGATGTCGCCAAACGCCGGCGGCAGATGATCCCGCGGGGCCTCGGCGACGGCGTGAATCATCGCATCTACCGGCACAAAGCCGGTCTTCCAGAAGCCGATGCGCGGGTGCCAGCCGCGCTCGAGAAACTCTTGCTCGGTGTGATCACTGCTGATGCAGGCAAAATCGCAGCGTTCGACCGAAATGCCGCGAATGTTCTTCGAGACATAACCGTGACGAGTCCAGACGATGACGGCTTCAGGCAGTGCAACCCGGAATAGCGAAACATCCCCGCCGCCGGCAACCACAATGACCCGCGGGTCAAATGCGACAATGTCGCGGGCGCTCTCGCTCAACAAACACGAGAATTCGTCCCGCAGCAACTCGTGAACCGGCGACAGGATGCCGCGATGAAAGGGGTTCTCAACATGAAACGCGATGCGCATGGTCTACCTGCCAGGCTTCTCGGAAGGCGCGGGCGCCGGCCGCCGGACCGTCGGGATGACCGTCGACCGCGGTCGCCGCGATAACGACGAAGTCGGGGGAACCAATGGCCGCCGTGATCGTCGACAGGTCTTCGGGACGCTTGCCCCCCGCCAGAATCGGCAGTGCCGGTCGACAATCGCCAAGCGGTCCGGCAGCGGCGTAGATGCAGGCTCGTTTGCTGTCGGCAGCCATCGCGTTGGTCATGAATTCCGTCGGCAGCATGATCATATCCGCTCCGGCCAGTCGCTGAATCTTGATCCAGGCCGGGCGGCTGACGCCGAACCGCGGGTGTCGCACCAGGGTGTCCTCGCCGGAGTTATGGCTGATGACGACCAATCCGGTTTCATCCCGCAGATCGCCCAACATGCCCAGTCCCTGCAAACAGGGCGCTGCCAACAGTGCATGTACGCCGGCTGCCTGTGCCTGTGACGCCAAAGCAAACGCCTTGCGCGGATTGTCGATGCAGTTGGCCACGCACATCTTCTTCTCGCCGGTCTCGGCTTCAACCCGCCGGGCCATCGCCGCCATTTGCCGCTGGCGGTCGGCGAAGGCGGACAACGGCGTATCGCACGTCAGTTCGTCATCCTTGACGAAGTCGAAGCCATGCCGCAATACACATTCGTTGATTGTCGCCATGTCCTTGGAAGACAGACCGACGGCCGGACGGGTGGAGCGGCACAGAAGCGGCCGGTCCCGGATCTGCAGCAGTTCGCGAATTCCTTCCGTGCCGTGCTTGGGGCCGGGAAACTGTGCCAGATACGTGTCCGGCAGCTCGAAATCGATGAGCTTCAGGCCGGAAACAAATCCCAGGCGAAACGTCTCTGCGATCATTGCGCTCCAGAGATTCGTCAAAGAACTGCCGAAATTGGCAATGGGAAAGGCGATTTGCACCCGGACCCGATTCCGTGAGGTCGACGGCTCGACTTCATAGACGTCGGTCTGTAGACGAAATTCCGGGAGCAGCCGGTCTTCGGCCTCGCCAAGCTCCTCGATATCGACGACGCGCGCGGTGGACGCGCCCAAGTCAACGGATATGCCGTAGGACGACATGTCCATCAGTGTCGCCGACTGTTCTTTGGCAATGCCGACCGCCGCGGTCCAGGGATCGGCTGCCGTCTCGAGCATCCAATGGGTCAGAACGTAATCGGTGATCGTCAATGTGCGGTTCCAGACGAAATCCTGTCGATTGGAAGGGTCCAGGTTTTGCGAGGTCATGTCGGGAATGCCCGATTGATATATGGTTCTGGAGTACTTGCTATTCTTCTGCGGGTGCGGCGCGCTTGTAACAGAGCCCCGGATTGCCGTCGGCGCAAACGTTCTCCGCCAAACGCAGGGTCCTCCTGCGGACCTGTTGTCCTGCCGTCTCGGAACGGACGCCGGAAGTGCGGGGCGCGGGATCTTCATGCAGAACCTGGAGAACAGCAGCTGGCCAGTTTGGAGGAATAGCGTTTACTCAAGGACCTCCTGAACTACGTTTTCGGCCAAGATGGAGACAAGCTCCGTGGTGACCGGACATCAGAATTTGAATCATCCCAAACCTACTTCAGTAAGCGCCATTCCAGATCACGCGCATGCCGTCGGCGCCTGCAATGCCCACTGGCAGAATCGGAACAACCATCTACGGTATGCAGAACGCCAAAGCTTCAGTCCAGCATGATCCTCGTCAGCCACACATATCGTTTTGCCCTGGTGACCTTGCCAAAATGCGCCTGCAGCACCATGCGCCTGTGGTTTCATTGTCTGGAAACCGATCGCCTGGAGGACTTCCGGGTGGAGACGAAAGGTCCGGGATTCCATCGCACGATTTCTCGCCTGTATGACGGCAGAATGCCGCGGGCGGGCTACAGGCATTTCTGCGTGATTCGCAATCCCTGGACGCGGCTGATCTCCGCCTATGGCCACAAAGCCAGTAGAAACGCCACGCTGCAGCGGATCGGGGTTCACAGCTTCAGCGGCTTCCTGCGGTTTGTGGCGGCGCAGAATGTTGACTCCCACAGCTGCAACCCGCACTGGCGTACGCAGGCAAGTTACTTCCGCGGCATGCACATTGACCGGTTCCTGAAAGTAGAGTCTCTGCAGGCGGACTTTAACGCGATGCTGGAGACAATCGGGCTGGAGCCGAACGCGAAGCTTCCCGTCCTCAACCGGGCCCGGCCGCAAAGCGGGCCGGATTCTCAGCCCGTTGTCCTGTGTCCTGAGGAGGCAGAACTGATCGGCCGGCTGTACGCCGAGGACGTGTCCCTCGGCGATTATCATTGCCCCGATGAAGTGGTTGATCCGCAGAAGCCCACCGAGGAGGTCAGGCTCTCCAGCCTGCATCTGGGTTTGCACCTTTGTCGCGAACGAATTCGCGGCGCCGGCGGCCTGGTCCTGCAGAAGCTGCGACGGCTGCGTCGGCGCCTGGAGCCGGGACACTGAACTCAGCTCCGCAGCTGGACATGCATGCAGAAGGGCATGTCGATCCCGAATGTCTGCTGCCGGTCGCCCAACAGCGCCATGAAACGACCGACGTTCGAACTGAACGTGCCGATGAAGTACTCGCCGCGGGCGGCGATCTCCAGTTCCGTCACCAGCTGAAGAGTCGCCGCATATCTTTCCTCAGGCGTTCTCTCGTTAAACAGCCGTTGGTCGTGTCCGCTGTCGTGGGGCGAACAAAGGCTGACGTATTCTCCCGCCGGCCGCCGCCGTCGTAACTCCTCGACAACGCGGTAGTCATCGGTCATGACGAAAATCAGGTTGGCGCTGTCCCCGACCTCGTCCAGCTTGGCCAGATAGGCGTCAACAGCCGTGTGCTCGGCTTCGGTGATCTTGTCGCCGCGTCGGATATGGAGAGTGCCGTACGAACGTTTGGCCGGCAGGAGTCGGGCTGCCGTCGCCTCGATGTGCTCGTTTATTTCGGGGGTAAACCGCCAGATCTCAGCGGCGATCCTCCGGCACAACTCGCTGACCGGCATCGCCTTGCCGGAACCGGGGAGTGCGATAGTCCGGCGACAGAATTCCTCCGTGTAGATCTGGTCCCACACTTCCGGGGTCAATCGGAGCCTGGACCCGAGGGCGGGCTGCAGCAGCCGGCGCTGCAGTTCCAGAAGCCAGCGATAGCTCAGACCGCGTTTCAGGAAGATCAGACTGCGACTCAGGGGAAATGCCGCGGACTCGTTGCAGAACGGCTCGAAATAGTCGCGCCACCCGTGTTCTCGAGCGATGTTCGAGTACTTCGAGCACAGCACGAAACGACAATCCTGTTCCAGAGCGTAGACGGCCGCGAGCAGCATCATGTTGAGCTCTGAGCAGAACCCGCGGCCGGTCAACTGCCAGACCACCGTCCCCCGCGTGCCGGTTCGCAGTTGCTCACAGTACTCCACCGTTGACCTCCGTATTGGACCTCGCTCCGGTCAATCAATGAACCGGAGTCTATGCCGACCTGCAGATCATGTCAAGAGCAGACCGGTGGCAGTTCGGTTCCGCACTCGCTGTCTCTGCGGTACCGGGGCGCAGCCGTGGTTCAATCAGACATCTGGACCACCCGCCGGCGCCTTCGCCGCGGCGGTGGCTGGGGGCTCTTCCGGGTCGGACAATGATTGTGGAGGGGAATCCTGCAGATGAATCTGCTGCCGCCCCTTTAAGCAGGCTGTGCGGCTATGCAATCCACCCCGAAAACAGACCCAGCAGCTCCGCGATATAGTAGCGCAACTTCCGCGGTCGCCAGAAAAGCAGCACGACGCAGTAGCCCGAGACTTTCAGAACCTGGCTGATGAACTTGCCGTACAGCCGATGCTTGGCGCATAGATGCGCGAAACCGCACCGGTACTGAAATACTCGACGGATTTCCTCAGGCGTGGTGTGATCTTGAATCTTCTGCGGGTGATAAAAGACGATTTCCGGATTATAGCGCAGCCGTGCGCCCGCCTCCAGCAGCCGCAGAACCAGATCATAGCCTTCCTCAGCCCCGTAGAACGTGCCGATTCCGAATGATTCGTCGAATCGGACCTGGGCAAATACCTCTCGCCGAATGAACATCGTTGCCTCCACGAACCGCCCTTGCAGTCGGGTGCGGATGATTTCGCCCGCTTCCCTGTCGAACTTGATCACCGAATCTCGGCCGTCCCTATCCACTGTCTTGCCGAACACCGCGGCACATGCCGGCAAGCGATCCAGCTCCTCGAGGGCCGCCGCTATGGTCCCCGGTCTGAATTCGGCGTCGTCGTCGGGGAAACAGATCACCTCGCCAACGGCCTGGGCGGCGCCGGCGTTCTTTGCGGCCGCGAGCCCGGGACGCTCCAGCCGGAGGTGCTGGAAATCCATGAACAGCGAGCGCCCACGGGCCACGACCTCCTCGAGGTATCCCGGCGGATTCTGATCGACGAGGATCACCTCGCAGTCGGTGAAGTCCCCGGCCGCCAGCGAATCCAGGAGCCGCGCCGGCTCCTCCCGGCGGCCGTATGTTGGTATGATTACGCTCAGACGCGGCATGCTCAGGTCAGTTCTTCTCCCTTGTAAAACTCGTTGCGGATTTCCGCTGTGCCGTTCGTTACCCGTTCGGCTTCCTCCACACTCAGGCGCTGTTTCCAGTTCGAAACGATTGCCCGACTGTCACGCCTCGTGTCGTTGACCGACCGGGCCTGTCGGTTGTTCCCCTTACGGGAGGATGCTGCGATCTTTCGTTGCACAGAAGATGTGAATTCCAGTCCCAGTGCCTGGTAGATCGTCCGGAAACGTTCGATCGGATCGCGAGCCAGATCTTCGTGCCGGACAAAATGCCAGTCCGTATGTTCATCCTGATATGTCAGAACGGTGCTATGAATAAGATTCCACAGGAGGATCGCCTGGTCAACCACATCCTTTGGGGCCGAAGCGTATTCCTCAAGTTCCGCGCGAAAAGGCTCCAGGTAGCGGTCCATAAGCAGCGGCTGGGCCAGAAAATGACCGAAGGGATGGGACCAGTTGATGTGCTTCAGGCTGCCGGCGAATGCCAGTGGATGACGGATCAGGATGATCACGTCCATGTTGAACCGGGTCGCCAGCCACTCCGCGCTGAAAAACGCCAGCGGATCCTTGAGCAACGGCCGCAGACCGCGCTGCCGGCCCTGACGAAACCGGAGCCAATGCTGCAGAAAAAACATCACGTGGTGTGGATGGCGGATGGATTTCAGGTCAACCGCGGTCTGGTGCTGAAACCTTAGGCAGGCTTCGATGGCGGTTGCGTAGCGGCCCGCGTTGCGATCGCAGATGTAGGTGTACCAGTAGTCGAAATGCGCCGCGCAAACGCCGGGGCGATGCCGCAGATGAAACGGTTCATGGATATAGCCCACACTTGGCGCCCGGGCGATCATCCGACCCGTCCAGGTTGAGCCGGAGCGATGTGCTCCCGTTACCAGAATAGGTCTGTTTCCTGCAACCAAAACTGCTCCTTCCGGGCCTGAATCTACCATCTCCCCACCATCCGCACAACCCCTTCCCTGACCTGTGCGATCAAGGCCGGTCGCCGCGTCCGAACCGGTGCCAGAACGTCCGACGCAAACCACCAAGACGCAGCAGGCGGCCGCCCAGCCAAAGTGCGGTGTTTTTCGCCAGATACCGGGCCGCGGCCCAACGGCCGTAGTAGGTCCGCAGGATGCGGCCGCTCTCAAGGTGAGAGCTCAAGGCGGCGCTGGCGCCGGCGCAGGCAAATGTGGTCAGCACCTCCTCGATCGGCCGACACCGGACCCCCGCTTCCGCCATCCGGCAGAACAGCTCGAAGTCAGCGGCAATCCGATAGCGTAAGTCATAGTCGCCCAGGCGGTCAAACACGGTCCGCCGGTAAAACGTGCTCGGGTGTGGAGGTTGCCGCCCACGGGCCAGCAAGTCGTGGCTGAATCGGCACGCTGCCGCGAAACGGCCGCGCTCCGCGTCCACAAACTCCACGCGGCCGGTCACGATGTCCGGGCTGTCGGAACCGGCAAAGGCGGCAGCCACAAGCGAGAGCGTCCGGGCGGAAGCGAAGGCGTCGTCGGCATTCAGAAAACAGACCACCTCTCCCGTCGCCAGACGCAGGCCCTTGTTCATGGCGTCATAAATGCCGTCATCCGGTTCGCTGATCAAACGGATGGGAGACACATGGTGCTTGACCAGATCCAATGTGCCGTCGGTCGAAGCCCCGTCAACCACAATGTGTTCAACGGGATCATGATCCTGTGCGGAGACGCTGTCAAGTGTTGCCTGGATGGTGACCGCAGCGTTCCGGGCGGCTGTGATGACGGAAATTTTCAAGGGCGTCTCGGTATGGGATCCCGTTTATCTGTCGGGGCGAACGCGAAACCAGGGCTGCCGGCCTGGCATTGTGGGATTCGGCTGACGAAGCAGAGCGCAAAGCGTCGCGGACCCCGCTCTCCCCTTCAACAACATAGTATAGTAGCGTCGGTTTCCTCCTTGGCAACGCCGGAGGTCGGCCTGCAGAGCTCCCGGCTGCCGGGAGCGGCCAGCGGCTTGATCCCGCGTTGTCCGGCGTTAGATTGATTCGATTTCACCAGGGGGCCGATGAAAGTCGCTTTTTACATTGAGAACGTGTTCCATCATACGATTCTGGACCCGGTCCATGAATTGCTGAAGAGGGATTTTGAGTGTCTGGTCAGCCGTGACGCGGAAGCTGTAACTGCATTTGCGCCCCGGGTGATTGTCATGGCCGGCGGCGGTGAGTTCGCCCATTTCCGGGTCGAGGTGCCGGACGCATTGATCGTCTGGACCGGGCATGCGTATGTGTCGAAGAATATCCGAGGTGTTGCTGTTGAACGCTGCGACTTCGCCTGCATGAGCGGCCAATACCAGCTTGATGAACACCGCCGTAACGGCTGGCGACCGCAGCTTGGTTCCTGGGTGACCGGGTTTGTGCCGATCGACGGCTTGGTCAATGCTGCTGCCAAGGACCCCCGAAGTGTTCTGCCGCCGTCGTTGCGCGAATCGGAACATATCCTTCTGTACGGGCCGACCTACAACACGAAGCTGACGTCGTCCGAATTGCTCGGGCCCGAGTGGGCTCAACAGCTCTGTGAACGCTTCCCGACCCTTGGTATCGTGATCAAACCGCATCCATCCCAGATCGTGGGGATGCCTCACTGCATCGGCTGGTGGCGCCGGAGTCAGGAGGAAAATGATCGGATCTGGCTGATGGACAAACAGGAAGACGATGTGTTTCCCGTTATGGCCGCGGCCAATGTTCTGCTGACCGATGCCGCCAGCCTGATGATGTGGTATCTCTTGCTGGACCGGCCGTTGATTCTAGTGAACAACCCGCGGAGATTCAGCGATGGGAATGCCTATGACCCACACGGCCCGGAGTGGCAATGGCGGGATATGGGTGTCGAAGTGGATCGGCCGCAGGATTTGCCGGCCGCCCTGCACAAGTGCCTGACCGATACCGCTGCTGCCGGTGAGCGCCGACGTGAGTATCGCCGGCGCGTGCTCGGCGATACTGCAGACGGCAAGATCGCGGCCCGCGTGGCTGGCCGGATTCGGGCGCTTCTGCAGCCGACAGAAACAGACCGGGAATGGGTTGACCTGGCGTGGGATGCCCATGCCTCGCTTGTTCGGTCGGAACGGCGAGGCTACCGCTGGCTGGCTTTGCTATTCGCCGCCAGACTCCGCCGCTATCGGCGGTTGCGGATGCATCTGGGGCAGCTCGGTTATGCCGGGAGTCGCGCCGGCCGTTGGGCCCTCCGGGCAGCCGGTCTCGGGCGCCGCAAGGGCCGGTGACAGTCCGGTACCGGGCTTCAATGCGTGGTTTGGATTGCGTTTCTGTTGACAAAGAACCGGGGGACAGCAAGTTAAGCCGAAGCCTCGGGTCAGCGTACCAGGGATGCACCCATGATCATCGAAGACTTTGTTCATTATTGCCCGGTCGGTTACCGTGGTTGCGGCCGCTTCGCGGCGGCATTGCAGGCGATCCGCACGCCGGGGCTCCACGCTGTATTGGTCTATCGCCTGGGAAACTGGCTGACTCGCCGCGGGCTGCTGCTGAATATCCTTTTCTTGCCCGTTTATGTGGTCCTGGCGGATTTCGTGCGCTTCGCGTGGGGCATTGAAATCGGTCGCGGCGCCGTGATCGGACATCGGTGCGCCATTGTCCATGCCGGCTGCATCGTCATCTCTGACAACGCCGTGATCGGGGACGACTGCCGGATCCATCAGGGCGTCACAATCGGTGGTCTGGGGCCGGGCGTCGACACCGCGCCGCAGATCGGTAATGGCGTGTTTATCGGCGCCGGGGCGAAGCTGATTGGCGACATCAACATCGGTGACGGCGCCAGGATCGGCGCCAACGCTGTTGTCCACAAGGATATCCCGCCAGGGGCAACGGCGGTCTGCTCTCCCGGCTGCCGGATATTGCCGTTTGAAGCGAAGGAGGACCAAGGTGAGTGATCGTGTCGCCGACGATTCGGCACACGCTTCCCGGCATCGTGACGCTGCGGGCAAATGAGGCAGGACCCATCGATAACCAAACCAAACGAAAGCTGACGGACGGCCGCCGCAAGCCGCTCCGTTTCCTTGCCTGCGGCGTCGTTCTGACCGCGTATGCGTATGCCGTCAACGCGGCCTTGGTGGAGTTGCTTCAGCTGCCGGCACTCATCGCCTATGCGATTGTCATGGTGACGCAGATGATCTTCGGTTTGCTCCTGAACCGGTTTGTTGTCTACGATCACGGCGGCAAGAGCCTGCGGCGCCTGGCCGGCGAGTACTGGCTCGCGTCCATCGCTCTGCGCGGGGCTAACTGGTGTTTGTATTTCGCCCTGGTGCATTGGGTCAGCCTGCATTACCTGCTGGCCCAGACCATTTGCATCGCGGTGTTTCTCTGCCTGAAATTTGTCCTGTTCCGGAAGATCTTCGAGTCGGCCCCGGCGGCGCGGGATGACAGTTGACGCGGATCGGGCCAAGACAACACCCCAACCGGCCGGAAGCCTTCGTCTACTGTCCTCTGCATTCTGCGTCAAGATCACGGGCCAACCTCTTGAGGGCCGGGACGGTAAGCGAAGAAGGACAGTAAACGTTGGCATTCAACGGGACCGAACGGGATCTTGAAAACCAATCTGGTCACGTTACCTTGGCGTCAGGAGGTAAGGCGTTAAATATGGAAGTGGTTGCGAGAAGGAAGGCCTCCCGCCGATGAGACTTCTGGTCATTATCCCGGCGTATAAAGAAGAAGAAGCCATCCTCGGCACGTTGCAGTCGCTGGCGGATCTGCCCGGCAAGTTTGATGTGCTGGTGGTTAACGACGGCTCGGATGATGCCACCGCCGAGCGCGTCGACGGGTATGCCGCCGACCATCCGAACGTCCATCTGGTCAATCTCCCCTTCAACTGCGGCATCGGCGTCGCCATGCAGACCGGCTTCCAGTTTGCCGAACAGCACGGCTTTGACTATGCCATTCAGTTTGACGGCGACGGCCAGCATCCGGCCGACCAGGTGATGGACCTGGTGAACTTCGCGGCGGCCGAGGACCTGGACCTGGCCGTCGGTTCCCGTTTTCTGCCCGACAGCGAAGAGGGCTTTCAGAGCACCGCCATGCGCCGCTTGGGGATCCGGTTCTTCGCCGGCTTGATCAGCCTGCTTACCGGCGAGGGAGTCAGCGATCCGACCAGCGGTTTCCGCGTTTACGGCCGCCGCGCTCTGGCGGTCTTCGCCCGGACCTATCCCGAAGACTACCCTGAGCCGGAAGCGCTGTTCTGGTGCTGCCGCAACCAACTGAAAGTCAAGGAAGCCCCGGTGAAAATGAAGGAACGCCAGGGCGGGCAGAGCTCGATCCGCTATTTTCGGACGATCTATTACATGCTGAAAGTGACTGTGGCGATCGTCATCGATCGCCTGCGAAGCAAGGAGACGACTCATGTCCGATAAGATCCAATACGTTATGCTGGCCGGCGGCGCCATCGCCTTTCTGATGACGCTGTTCATGGTCCGGAAACGCGAAATGCGTGAGAAATACGCCACCGCCTGGATTCTTGCGGCATTTGCGATCCTCGGTCTGGGCTTCATGCTGAAACCGATTCTCCTGCTTGCTATCGGCATCGGCGTGATGCCCTCGGCCATCGTGTTGATGGGGGCGATCGGCGTCGGCTATCTGTTCGCCTTCACCGTCAGTGTCTCGCTCTCGCGCCACTACAAACGGAACATGAAACTGGCCCAGGAAGTCGCTCTGCTCGAGGAACGCATCCGGCAGTTGGAAGCGCAGACGAACACCACAGACGATGAATGATCGCCGCACACTGGCGCTGCTGTCGGCTGCAGCAGTTCTTATCTGCCTGCCGATGATCCTGTTCAACGAGATCCCCGGCAACGACACCGCGGGCGTCTACTCCCGGCTCATGCGCGAAGTCGGCGCCGGCCGTTGGAACCGGGCTTTCTTCCATCTGGTGCCGCCGCTCATGCCGGTCGCCGGCGGCATCTTCGTCGCCCTCGGCGCTTCCGCGTTTACCGCGGCCAAGATCACCTCCGCCATCTTCTTTGCCCTGACCATTCTGCCGCTGTACGGCTTGTTCCGCCGGATGTATGACCGCCGGACCGCGCTTGTGGCATGTGTGTTGTATCTCCTCTGCAGTCCGATTGTGCAATATGCCGGCGAGGGGGTCCTGGCGACAACGAAGACCTTCTTCCTGGTCTTTACCGTTTACACCACCTGGCGATTCTTCCGCACCCCGAGCTGGAGCGCCGCATTGCTCGGCGCCGTGGCCGCCGCGGGGCTGACGCTCGCCCGCGGCGAGGGCATTATCTTCTCCGGCCTGGCCTGGCTGCTCATGGGCCTGGCGGTTCTGCGGCCGTCCACGCCGCAATCCCCGCGGGCCCGGCGAATGCTCATGCTGTTCGGCGCCGGCCTGATGTTTGTCTTTCTCATCCTGCCGTGGGTTGTCTATGAGTATAAAGAGACCGGCTGGCTCGTGACTGACGGCAAGCAGGCCTTGCTGATCCGCCGTCTCCTCGGTCGGGAACCGCGTCGGCAGAAGCAGCGTCGCCGCCAGCCGCAGACCGAACGGCCGAAAGCCGCCCCCGCGGCAGTCCTCGTCACGCCGCTTAAATCGCCGTCGGTGGAGATTATGCGCGGCATGTTCTGGCCGTTCTGGTTGTTGATCCTGCCGGTTCTCGTATTGCGTCTGCGGCGCCGCCAATGGCAGTTTGCCGATACCTTTCTGGTCGGCTGGATCCTGGTCCATACGGCCTTCTTCGTGCTCTTCGGGAGACTCACCGGGGTTGTCGAAAGACGCTACTTTGTTGCGGCTCTGCCTTTGACGTTGGGGTGGGCGGCAATGGCGGTCCGCGCCGGCTGGGGCTGGCTGCAGAAACGCCACGCGGTATTGCCCCCCTGCGTGGCGGCCCTGCTGGCGGCCGTGTTGTTGTGGCGCGGAACCGTGGACGCGCGCCCCGAACGCAAGCCGCATAAACGACAGGACGACCAGGCTGTTGCCGAAATCGCGAACTGGTTGCGCGAGCCCGGCGCCGCCCGCGTGCCGCCGACCCAGACCCCCCTGGCGAAAACCAAAGGCAACTATCAGAACGGGCGTCTGCCCGTGGTCTTCTCCGTCTATCCGGCGGTGGTCCTGCTCGCCGATGCGGACTGGGCCTTCCCGCCCCGCCGCAATATCCGTTACACGCCGGAGACATTTCGCCGGCAGTGCGACGAACAGCAGGTCAACTTCGTCATCCTTAACGCCCCGCTGCGCGTCATGGCGCCGTTCCTTGCCGATCCGGCGACGCGGCCCAGGCAGTTCGTTGTCGTTCACGACAAGTGGCAGAACGCCGAAGAACCCTATACGGTCCTGGGCTACACCCCGAACCTCATACCCGGACAGGAAGCCAATGGAACCAATCCAGGTCAAGAATAGCGGCTACGTCGAACTGAAGAAAATTGAGGACGGCCACGACGGCAACCTCGTTGTGATGGAAGCCCGGCGCGACCTGCCGTTCGAAGTCAAACGGATCTACTTCATCAATAACCTGGAAAACTGCATCAGCGTCCGTGGTCATCACGCGCACCGCACGCTGCAGCAGTGCATCTTCTGTGTCAGCGGCGGCTTCACCCTTGGTCTGGATGACGGTGAGATTCAGCAGGAGATCCGCATCTACCGCGACAACGTCGGCGTCCTGCTGATGCCGGGACTGTGGCATACGATGCACAGTTTTTCGTCCGGTTGCGTCCTGCTTGTCGCCGCGTCCGATTATTTTGACGAGGCCGATTACATCCGCGACTACGACGAATTCAAGCAGTGGCTTTCCGACTCCGAAGTACCGCGGGAATCCGTCCCGCGAAATCCGACTCCGCCGTAACGCGGGAATCCGTCCCGCGACATCCGAAATCCGAATCCGTTTCAATTCAAAATCTCAAATCCAAAATCTCAAATCCCCCCATGATCCTGTTCAACAATTTCAAAGCCCACGTCGCCGGAATTCGCGATGAACTGGACGCCGCCGTGGCGCGCGTGCTGGACAGTGGCTGGTTTGTCCTCGGGAAAGAACTCGAGCAGTTCGAAGAAGAACTCGCCGCCTACACCGGCGCCGCCCACGTCGTCGGCGTCGCCAACGGCACGGAGGCCATTGCGTTGGCATTGATGGCGGTTGACGTTGGTTCCGGTGATGAAGTCGTGACTGCCAATATGACCGCCTACCCGACCATCACCGGTATCCGCCAGAGCGGCGCCACGCCGGTCGTCGTCGACATCGACGCGGCCACCGGGCTGCTGGATCCCGCCCGGATCGAATCCCATCTTACCTCCCGCACCAAGGCCATTGTCCCGGTACACCTCTATGGCCAATGCTGCAATATGGAGCATATCCTCGAGATCGCCGCAAAGCATGAGTTGCGCGTTGTGGAGGATTGCGCCCAGGCCATCGGCGCCACCCGCGGCAGTCAACAGGCCGGGACCATGGGGGACCTCGGCGCGTTCTCCTTCTACCCGACGAAGAATCTCGGCGCTCTCGGTGACGCCGGTGCGGTCAGTACAAATGATCCGGCACTGGCGGACCGCCTCAAGAAACTGCGCAACTACGGCCAGACCGTCCGCTATTACCATGAAGAAAACGGCCTGAACAGCCGGATGGATGAAATGCAGGCTGCCATTCTGCGCGTCAAACTCAAACACCTCGACGCCTGGACGGCGCGGCGCCGGCAGATGGCCGCCGCCTATCGCGCTCGGCTCAAAGGCGTCGAGTGCCTGGATATTCTGCCCGGCGGCGAACCGGTATTCCATCTGTTCCCGGTCAAGGTTGACGATCGTGATGCCTTCATGTCTGCGATGAAAGAGCAGGGCGTCCAGACGCTCGTCCATTATCCGGTGCCGATCAATCAGCAGCGGGATTTCCCGGGACAGGAGGAGGAAGACTTTCCGGCCACCCGGGCATTCGCCGATCATATTGTCAGTTTGCCGATTGCACCGGAATTGAGCGATGCCGACGTTGATGCGGTTGTCGCCGCCGTAAACAGTTTGAACTGACGGACTCGGCTGTAGCGGAGGACTTCCTATGTCGAAAATACAGATCCCCATCGGCATCAGCCGCCGCAAACCACGGACCGGCGGGTTGACGTCGGTCATCGATAAAGGTCTGGGGCCGGCCGCGACGGAGGACCTCCTGGCCGCCGCCGCAGACTGGATTGATGTCATCAAACTCGGTTGGACGACCGCGCTGTTCTATGCCGATGACGCACTGCAGCGCAAGCTTTCTGCCTGTCGCGCGGCAGACGTCGCCGTTTGCACCGGCGGCACCATGATGGAGTATGCCATCCAGGCGGGCCACGTGGAACTGTTCCTCGACTGGGCTGCGTCCCGCGGGATCCCGATTGTTGAAGTGGCGAACGGCCTGCTCGATACCACGCCGGCTGAGAAGGCACAGCGGATTGCTCAAGCCGCCGACCGCGGATTCCGCGTCTGGTCGGAAGTCGGCAAGAAAGCAGCGCAGGCGCCCCGGTTTTCCGTTGCCGACTACCTGGAGCAGGTACGCAGCGACCTCGATGCCGGAGCGGAACGGGTTATCCTGGAGGCCCGCGAATCCGGGACCGTCGGCATCTTTACGCCGGAAGGCAGTGCGCGCGAGGATGTCGTTGCGGCCCTGACGGAAGCATTTGATCTGGATCAACTGGTTTTCGAAGCCCCGAAGAAGGCCCAGCAGGCGTGGTTTATCCGGCGGTTCGGCGCCGGGGTGAGTTTCGGCAACGTCCCGCCCGATGAGGTGATCCCGCTGGCCACGCTCCGTGCCGGTCTGCGCGGCGATACGTTCGGTGTTGTCGGCGTGAGTGCCCGATGACCTGGATCGTGTTTTGAAAGCTGCGATTGCCAGAATTCACCCCGCTCGAGAGTCGGTCGACGCCGACGGCAATCGCCTGGATGTGCAGTTCGAGATCGACGGCCGGCGCTTCGATGTGTTTGTTGCTTCCCGAGATTGCCGCCTGCGAAGCCAACCGGAAGCGCTTGTTGCTCTGGCGCTCCTGCCGGCGATGCGCTCCGCCTGTGAATGCATTCAGGTCGATGCTGATCTGGACGCGGATTTCCTCGAGGGGATCGGCAAGATCCAGGCGAGATTCTCCGACTGGTGGCCGCGGCTGTCCGTCGTCAAGGTGAAGCCCTCGCGCGTTGGCCGGACCCCCGCGTCGACGTCCGGTTCACGGGTCGGCAGTTTCTTCTCGCTGGGGTTGGACTCCGGCTACACCCTGTGTCGGCGCCGGGAAGAGATCAGCGACCTGATCTACGTGCATGGCTTCGACCTGTCCATGGCGGAGACGGTCATGCGCGACCGCGTGTCACAGGCGGTCCGCCGGGTTGCCCGCTGTTGCGGCAAAGCCCCGATCGAAATCGAAACCAACATGCGCTTCTTCCTTGATCGCTTCGTGCCCTGGCCGCAAGCGCACGGCGCCGCCCTCGCTGCCGTTGCCTTGCTGCTGCCGGATGACTTCCAGCAGGTCTATATCTCGGCCACGCACACGGCTGCACACCTCATCCCCTGGGGCTCGCATCCGGAGACGGACCCGCTCTGGAGCCTGTCCGGCCGCCAACTCAGCCACTACGGGACGGACGTCCTGCGGGCCGATAAGGCGGCGGCGATCCTCGACAACGACGCCGTTCGGAACCATCTGCGCGTCTGCTGGGAAGGCACCGCCCGAGCCGGCGACTGCCTGAATTGCGGGACCTGTGAGAAATGCCTGCGTACGATGATCGACCTGTGTGTCGCCGGCGGTCGGCCGCCGTTCCCGACGTTTGCGCGGCAACTGGATTCCGGCCGTGTCGCCCGACTGGTCCTCCCCGGCGCGAACGAACGTGTCTTTCTGGAAGAATCGCTGCAGCGCCTGAAGCAGAATGGCGCTGACCTTGAACTGACAAGGGCGATTCAAACGGCCTTGTCCGATCGCGGGCTGGTCAAAAAACTGCGCCTGCAGTGCGCCCGGCTATCACCCCATTGCCGCGCCGTCCGGGCTCGGCTCCAATACTTCCTTCACGGCTGATGCGGCTCGGCGCCGGGTGATCAGACCGGCCTTCGAAGGCCCCGGACTTCGCAGGCGGCCAGCAGCGCGACGTCGACCCCCAGGGCCGTCGCCGGTTGATCATGCGGAATCTGGACGGCGTCGATTCCCCAGATCCAGTTGCCCTCAAGCAGAATGCAGCCCGCCGGTGTGCAGGCGACATCCCAGCCGACCAGGTACGGTTCCGTGAAACGCTCGTGAGCAGTCTCCGCCAGGTCCACCATTTCCCGAAACATGGGCAGGTGCGTGCCGGTGATCGGCTGGCCCGTGTCCGGGTGCCGATCAAAGCTGCCGCCGGCAGCGTCCTTCGTGATTGCCTGCCGCAACACGCCCGACGGCGTCACGCCTGCGGCGATGCCGCCGCCCGAGAAGTTGTCGATGATCCCGTCGCCCGCGGGCATCCTCCAGGTCGTGCTCAATACCCCGGAGCCATAGTCGGGAATGCGGTAAGTCAATACCCGCAGCGTGCAGAGCGCGCCGTTGCTGAACGGTTCAAGCGCCGGATGATTGCGGAGTCGCGGCTGCAGAATGACGGCGCCGGCGGATGACAGATCGCGGCAATGGTCCACCAGTTGCGCCGCCGTCAGCCGTCGGCCGCTGCTTTGCCAGCAGTCGGCGGTCGGCTGATGTTCCCACCGCTCGGCGCCCAGGCCCATCCATTGGTCCGCGCGCTTGATGAACAGATCCTGTTGCGGCAGGACGCCTTCCCGGCTGTACCAGGTTGCTTCGCCGCCCGGCCGGAACGCCGCCAGCACCTCGGCAACCGGCAGGGAGTGCTTGCGCGCCGCGGCGAAAAACCGGGGTTTGTCAAGGAGTACCTCCGCTTCCGTGTTGTCGCCCAGCAGGTGCATGAGCTGCGGCGCCTCGTGGACCTGGAGATATTGCTCTGCCCGGGCGTAGTTCTCGGGGCGCCAGAGACGGAAACGGTAGTACGAATTCGTCGTCAGGTTCAGGCGCAGCGCCAGTCGGTACAACTGGGTAAACTGCCGCCACAAACCGACGCCGCAGGCATGCTTCGTTCTCGGACCGTCCCGCAACAGCCGGCTGCTGATGCGCACCAGCGCCAGGATCGGCCAGATGACGGCAAACAGACAGACTGCACCGAACGATGCCGGCCATTCGTAATGACATACGAGCCGGTGCAGTTCGGCGATCGGTTCCGGGCCGCGAAAGGCAAACCACGGCAGCTGCGTTGGGCAGTGGTCCAGGTGCCTGGCGAGATGGAGAATGCGTTTGATGATCGACATGGTTCGCCGGGTTGTGGGAAACGGTTGAGATCGCATGTACTGTACCGCCGCAATCAAACCTGCAAACCATGCGTATTGATCAACCCCAATTCAGCGAGGACCGGCGGCGGCTCGCGTTTAACTGCTGCACGGCGCAGGGCGATTTTGCCGTCTGGTACCAGAGCAAAACGGTGGAGCTGGACTTCAAAACAGAAGCCCTGCTCACACTCGGACTCCTCCCGGCGATGCGCGAGGGAGGCGAATTCGTCGTGCCGGAAAGCGAGGTCAGCGCCCGTTTCCTGGAGGGCATGGAGCGCGCCCAGGAAATCCATCGTTCGTGGTTTGACGGTCTCTCGGGTGTCGACATCAAGGGCGTTTCTCCCGTTGTCCGTCCGCCCCGCGCGACGTCGGCGCGGACCGCCGCTTCGTTCTCCGGCGGTGTGGACTCCCATTACACGCTGGCGGTCAAGCACGAAGAGATCGACGACCTCATGTACCTCCATGGATTTGACGATGGGATCACAGACCCGGAATTGCGCCGGCGGATTTCGGCCATGCTGGAGGTGTTCGGCGAGCACTACGGCAAGCGCATTCTGGAGCTGGACACCAACGCCCGCGAACTGTGGTACGCCTCCGGCCTGCGCCATATGGGCGGCAGCCCGGTGGTCTTCGCCGCCGTCCACCTGCTGCCGCCCGCAATCAGCCGATATTGCGTTCCCGCTTCATTTTGTGCCGAAACCATGGTCCGCCATACCTGGAATCCCGAGACCCTCCCATGTTGGGCCACGGAGACCCTCGAACTTGTTGAACATGGCGGCGACGTCAGCCGCCTGGACAAGGTGAAGGCTCTCAGCCGGTCGCCCCTGGTCCTCAAACACCTCCATGTCTGCTGGGGGGACCATGGCGCAGACTACAACTGCGGCATCTGCGAGAAGTGTCTGAGGACGATTGTCGCGCTGACAATCTGCGGGGCTCTCGAGCAATCCTGTTTCCGGGGCAAACTGGATCTCAAGCGTATCGCGAACATGCACTTGACGACGGACCATCAACGCGGCTTCGCCCGGCAAAGTCTGCGGCAGATCGAGAACAACCCGGAATTCCGAGGGCTGGCTCAGGCCTTGCGCCAGGCCGCCTGCCGGCCGGCATGGCGACTGCGGCTGGCCGAACTCTACTGGGCGGTCAAGAAGAAATTCGGACTCGTCTCCTGAGGATCCTGCTGCCGGCGTAAACCCTCGTTTACTGCCCTTCGCGGTCCGCCTGGAGATCCCGCACCCTCTTGAGCGC